>JAISIA010000016.1 GCA_031262295.1 Bacteroidales bacterium
TTTTTGTATCTTTGCCGAAATCAAAGAGCCTTTAAGGGCAGTAAAGGCTTAATTCTCCCACAACTTATTTTTATTTTAGTTATCAATATAATCATCTTATTATTAGTTTATTATCTTTGGATAAATCTTCGTTTTAGTAAATTATTTCTTCGTTTTATTTAAATAAAACAGCGTTTTATTTAAATATTTCTTCGTTTTTTTCTGGAAAAATAAGGATTTTGTTTTTAAAATTAAAAATTTGAAAAATTATATTAAAATTTGCTTTAATTGTATTGAGGATTAATGAATTAAAAATTTGCCAAAATTTTAACAAATTTTGATGCTCTAAAATTGAAAAATTGAGTAAAATGTTAAAAATTCTTGAATTTTTGTGTTTTTTTGAGGTCATAAATGTTAAAATTTGGGGGTTTTGCGGGAAAAATTTGTTAATTTTTTTTGAAAAAATAACATTTAAGCCTTTAATTTGTGGAATAAGATTGTTAATTATTATATTTTTAGGCAACCGAACTTTAATTTTCCTTACCAAAAGTCTGGTTTTATAATTACATATTCTTAATCCGACAGGTAAATAAATGCCGCTTGGCGGTCGCTTGGCAGTATTTTTCTAATGACGATTTGGGATAAAAAAATCTTAACTAAGTTATATTTGTATTATTTTTGCAACCTAATTAATTTAGATGAGTATAAGCAAACATAATTTAACTAATTTACTTTTATAAAATGAAGAATAAGTATATTGATTTAATAGAACAAACTTTTGAGTTTCCACAAGATGAATTTAGAGTTGAAGATGGAGAACTACTCTTTAACGATATACCTTTAAAAGATATAATTAAACAATATGGTACTCCTTTAAGAATATCTTATTTGCCTAAGATTTCTTCTCAAATTCAAAAAGCAAAGCGTCTTTTTAATGTTGCAATTGCCAAAGTTGATTATAAAGGAACTTACAATTATTGTTATTGTACCAAGAGTTCGCACTTCTCGTTTATTATGGAATCGGTTCTACAAAACGATGTCAATATTGAAACTTCCTCAGCTTTTGATATAAATCTAATTAATGAACTTTTTGAACAAGGAAAGATAGATAAGCAGCACTACATTATATGTAATGGATTCAAACGTCCTCAATATATAGAGAATATTGGAGAATTGATAAGGAATGATTTTGAAAATGTAATCCCAATTATAGATAATAAAGAAGAGATTATATTGCTTGATGAACATATAGAAAAACAATGTAATGTTGGAATTAGGATAGCCTCAGAAGAAGAACCTATGTTTGATTTTTATACCTCACGTTTGGGTATTAGATACAATGATATAATGAGTTTTTATAAAAGAGAGATAGCTACAAATCCTAAATTCAAACTAAAAATGCTACATTTCTTCATCAATACAGGAATAAAAGATTCGGCATATTATTGGAATGAATTGCAAAAATGTGTCAATATATATTGTGAATTAAAGAGAATTTGTCCTGACTTAGATTCTCTAAATATTGGAGGAGGCTTCCCAATAAAGAATTCCCTATCCTTTAATTACGATTATGAATATATGGCAGAAGAAATCTTAGCTCAAATAAAAAATATATGCAATCAACAAGGTGTACAAGAGCCAAACATATTTACTGAATTTGGTTCCTTTACAGTTGGTGAAGCAGGTTGCATCCTATATTCTATAATTGATCAAAAGCAACAAAATGATAGGGAAATGTGGTATATGATTGACAGTTCCTTTATAACAACCCTACCTGACACTTGGGGAATTGGTCAAAGATTTATTCTTCTTCCAATAAATAAATGGGATAATGACTATCAAAGAGTCTTCTTGGGAGGATTGACTTGCGATAGTAAGGATTATTATAGTGCAGAGGCGCATTCCAATGCAGTATTTCTACCAAAGTATAATAACAATGACGATGAGCCACTTTATATTGGCTTTTTCCATACAGGAGCATATCAAGAGTCTCTTGCAGGTTATGGAGGAACACAACATTGTTTAATTCCACAACCAAAACATATAATATTGGATAAAAATGAAGATGGAGAATGGATAACAAAACTTTTTGCCAAAGAACAAAGTCATAAATCCATGTTAAAAATATTGGGATACTAATTTTTTTAGTTCTTTTTCATTATTTCCTATTTTTTTTGTTTTTTTATGCCAATATTTACAATCAAATGTTAAAAAAAGACTTATAAAAATATAAAATTTATTACCTTTGCAACTTGTTATTTTTTTTAAGAGAAAATAAAGGAAATATAAAAATAAATTAAGGTAATATAATGAACAAGACACAATATTCAGGAAAAATGCGTCAGGAGGCAGATCTTTTAGGACAAAGAGAGCTTCCGCAAGAAGCACTATATGGAGTGCAATCTTTAAGAGGTTTTGAAAACTTTAAAATATCCAATGAAACACAAGCAAACTATCCCAACTTTATTATAGGTTTTGCAATAACAAAAAAGGGAGCTGCTGTTGCTAATTTCAAAGAAGGATTACTTACAAAGGAGCAATTTGATTCAATAAGTCAGGCTTGTCAAGAGATAATTGAGGGAAAATTTCATGAGAATTTCCTTTCCGATATGATACAAGGAGGAGCGGGAACTACTATGAATATGAATGCAAATGAAGTTATAGCAAACAGAGCTTTGCAAATTATGGGTAAAAATCCAGGAGAATACGAGTTTCTTTCACCAAATGACCATGTCAATTGCTCACAATCCACAAATGATGCTTTTCCTACTGCCTTCCATTTTGGCTTATATTTAGAAAGCAAGAAACTTTTAGAGGCTTTGACTCTTACAATAGATGCCTTAAATAAGAAGGCTGAAGAGTTTGCTCATATAATAAAGATGGGAAGAACTCAATTGCAAGATGGAGTCCCTATGACATTGGGACAAACCTTCAAGGCATACGCAGATACATTAGAGATAGAGAAGAAAAAACTTATTGAAGAAGAGAAAACTCTTCTTTGTATCAATATGGGAGCAACAGCAATTGGTACAGGAATATGTTCTCAACCGGGATTTAGTAAATTATGCGTTGAGGCTTTAAGAGAAATTACAGGATGGGATGTTGTTTTGGCTGACAATTTAGTTGAAGCAACAAGCGATACCTCAGTTTTGGTGGGACTTTCTTCTTCCTTACGTAAGATAGCTCTTAAAACAATTAAAATTTGTAATGATTTAAGACTTTTATCCTCTGGACCAAGATGCGGATTAGGCGAAATTATGCTTCCACAAATGCAACCGGGAAGTTCAATTATGCCGGGAAAGGTCAATCCTGTTATACCTGAGGTTATGAATCAAGTTTGTTATAGAGTAATTGGGAATGATACAACAATTATGTTGGGAAGTGAAAATGCACAATTGGAATTAAATGTAATGGAACCTGTAATGGTATATTCTTTGTTTAATTCCATAAATCTACTTACAAATGGTTTCAATACTTTAAGAGAGAAATGTATTATTAACATAAAGGCTGATGAAGAAAACTGCAAAAAACAAGTGCATAATTCCATTGGTATAGTAACTGCTTTAAA
The DNA here is from genome assembly GCA_031262295.1 of Bacteroidales bacterium. Taxonomy (GTDB): domain Bacteria; phylum Bacteroidota; class Bacteroidia; order Bacteroidales; family P3; genus UBA10566. Next base: position 3,548 of record JAISIA010000016.1, read on the forward strand.
CCCTATAATAGGATATAAAAACTCTACAACAATTGCAAAGCAAGCAATGCAAACCGGTAGGGGAGTTTATGAATTGGTTTTAGAAAATAACGTTCTTACAAAAGAAGAACTTGACACAATACTACTTCCAGAAAATATGACAAAGCCTGTAAAATTGGATATAAAACCAAAATACTAATAAATAAAACTTCATTTTTTCAATATAAAATAGAAGAAATAATAATAAAAAAACGCTGTTTTAATAAGATAAAACAGCGTTTAATTTTTTTATAATCTAAAATTTATTGCTTTAAAAAAAAAGACTATAAGTTTTTAATGCACTTTTTTAAACTTTCTTCCCAATGAGGAATTTCCTCTAATTGAAGAAAGTCTTTTAGGGGTTGCTTATCCAAAACACTATAACTTGGTCTTGGAGCAGGAGCATTAAATTCTTTAGATAGGATAGGGAAGACTTTGCAATTTAAATTCTTTAACTCCATTATCTTTCTTGCAAAATCATACCATGAACACACTCCTTCATTAGTAAAATGTAGAACTTCCTTAGTTGAAATTGTCATCCTATCTAAGCAAAGCATAATAACAAAAGCCAAATCTTCTGCAAGAGAGGGTGAGCCAACTTGATCATAGACCACATTAATTGAATCTTTTTCTTTTCCAAGTCTTATCATAGTCTTTAAAAAGTTTCCTCCCCATTGAGAATATAGCCAAGCAGTACGAATTATAATATAACTTTGAGCAAACAATTTAATGTTTTCTTCCCCTTCAAGTTTGGTTTTTCCATAAACACTCTTTGGATTAGTTGTATTATCCAAAGGAGAAATAGGAGTATTCTTTGTGCCATCAAAAACATAATCGGTAGAAATATGAATAAGATGAATATTCCTCTTCTTTGCCTCAATGCTTAATAGTTTTGGAGCCTCACCATTTAATCTTTGAGCTAAGACTTCGTCCTCTTCTGCTTTATCAACCTGAGTGTATGCTGCACAATTTACTATTGCAAAAAAGTCTTTTTTATCTAAAAACTTGGATATATCACCTTGGTTTGTGACATCAAGAGTATCAAAATCGGTAAATGTTAGGCAATAGTTTGGAAAATTATTCTCAATACTCTTTAATGCCGAACCTAATTGCCCATTCCCTCCTGTTATTAATACGTTTTTTGACATTTACTATTTTTTATTTTATCCCTATTCCTTCATAATAGAATCCTAATTGTCTTAAATCATTTGGTTCATATATGTTTCTTCCATCCAAAATAACCAGACTATTCATCCTTTCTTTAACTTCTTTCCATTTAGGAATACGAAACTCTTTCCATTCTGTAAGCAATAATAATGCATCTGCTCCTTCAACAGCATCGTATTCATTTTCTGTGAAAGTAATATCGCAATTAGGCAATCTTCGTTTTGTTTCCTCCATAGCAATAGGGTCGTAAGCCTTAATTATACATCCTTGTTTTGATAATGCTTCAATAATATATAAAGAAGGAGCTTCCCTCATATCATCTGTTTCAGGCTTAAAGGACAATCCCCATAATGCAATAGTTTTTCCTTTTAAATCAGGATATATATTCTTTAATTTATTGAACAAAACTAATTTTTGATCGGAATTTGCATCTTCTGCTGCCTTTATAACCTTTAATTCTATTCCATTTTCCTGTCCTGTTTTGTATAAAGCCTTAACATCTTTTGGGAAACAACTGCCTCCATAACCTATACCTGAATAAAGAAACTTTTGTCCAATGCGAGTATCTGTTCCAATTCCCTTTCTAACCATATTAACATTAGCTCCAACTCTCTCACAAAGGTTTGCAATTTCGTTCATAAAACTTATCCTTACTGCCAACATAGAGTTAGCTGCATACTTTGTCATTTCAGCAGAAGGAACATCCATGTGTATTAGTTGATGTCCATTTAATGTAAATGGTTTGTAAAGACGTGACATTATTTCTTGTGCTTTCTCACTATCAGTTCCCACAACTATTCTATCAGGATATAAAAAGTCTTTAACAGCACTTCCTTCTTTTAGAAATTCTGGATTAGATGCAACATCAAATTCTATATTCTTTCCTCTTTTTTCTAATGCTTCCTTAATTGTTTTCTTAACTTTCTCTGCTGTACCAACAGGAACTGTACTCTTAGTAACAACTAAACAATAGTTATTTATGTTTTCTCCAACTTCTTTTGCAACATTTAGTACATATTTCAAGTCTGCACTTCCATCTTCATCAGGAGGTGTTCCAACAGCACTGAAAACAACAGAAGCACCATCTAATACCTCAGACAATTTTGTAGAAAAAGACAAACGTCCTTTCTCCATATTCTTTACTATCATTTCATCTAAACCCGGTTCATAAATAGGAGAAATGCCCTTTTTTAGGTTTTCAATCTTTTTTACATCAACATCAACGCAAGTAACGTCAATACCAACTTCTGCAAAACAGGTTCCAGTTACTAAACCAACATAACCTGTACCAACAATAACTATTTTCATGTTTTTTAATTTTTATTTTTTTACTTTTTATCTTGTTTTTTTTATTTTGTAATTATATGTATTTTTATAAAAAAATTAGAATTTACCGCCAATCCATTTTACTAAATCATTACCATTTGCATAAATTAAAAGAGCAAAAAGCAATACCATACCAACCATTTGTGCTCTTTCAAGGAATTTATCGCCCGGTTTTTTACCCGTAATCATTTCCCAAAGAACAAAAATAAAGTGTCCTCCATCCAAACCCGGGATTGGAAGAATGTTCATAAAGGCAAGGATAATGGAAAGAAAAGCCGTCATATTCCAAAATATTGCCCAATTCCAAGTAGAAGGGAATAAATTGCCAATAGAACCAAATCCTCCAAGTTGCGAGGCACCTTCTTTGGAAAATACAAACTTAAATTGTTTTACATAATTTACCAAACTTTCAGTCCCTTGTGCTATACCTGCTGGAATGGATTCAAAAAATCCATAGTTGGTTTTCTCTGTTTTATACATAAGATAAGGACTTTTTGATACTGCTCCTATCTTCCCCGCATCATCCAAAGCAAATGATGCCTTATCTAAATGTCCTTTGCGATAGAAAGTAATTGTAATTTCCTTATTCTTAAAATTTGCAATCTCTTTTACAAAATCTGTGAAAGTTGGAGTTGGAATATTGTTTATTGCAACAATACTATCTCCAATTTGCATACCATTTTTCTCTGCCAAAGAACCCAAAGCGAAGTTTTCTATAACAAAAGGAAAACGTGGAATGGCAAATTGTTTTGCATTAGAGGCTATCATTTGATTGGCAAAGTCATCTGGAAGATTAATTTTTAAGGTCTCCTTTCCCCTTTGTATCGTTGCAGAGGAAGATTGGTCTAAAAGCAATCCTTCAACAACATCTTGCATATCTGTAACAGGAAGATTATTTACCGCTAAAATAATATCTCCATTTTGAAATCCATTCTTTAAGGCAACCTCTGTATAGTCGTAACCCATAGTTGCATTCTTTACAGGCAATGTTTCCTTACCCCAGTAGAATAGCATCATTGAAAATATTATCAAAGCTCCAATAAAATTCATCATAACCCCACCTAAAATTATTAGAAGTCTTTGCCAAGCAGGCTTTGCTCTATATTCCCAAGGTTGTACTTCGGAAGGAAGAGAGGAAGCAGAAGTTGTATTTTCATCAATCATTCCCGAAATGGCACAATAACCTCCAAAAGGCAACCAGCCTATTCCCCATTCGGTATTTTCTTTATGTTCCTCAAAAACAGCAGGAGACTTCCTGCTAAAAAAAGAAAACTTCCATTTTCCATCTATTTTCTTTGCCCTTAGTATAGAAAAATATGGATTAAAAAATAGGTAGAATTTTTCCACCCTTGTCTTAAATAGTCTTGCAAAAATATAGTGTCCCAACTCATGAATGAATACTAAGAGGGATAGTGAAACTAAAAGTGCTAATATCTTCATATTATAATTTGTAAATTCTTAGATTTTTATTTTTTTTAATTTAATTATAAAAGTAATTGGCTTAATTCTGCCCTAACTGTTTTATCGGTCTGATAACATACATCAACGTTTGAAAGTGGTTGAAAAGTATATTTATTCATCGCCTTACGAATATTTTCTGCTATATCCAAAAAACCTATATTCCCCTTTAAGAAACTTTCAACAGCAATTTCATTTGCAGCATTTAGGATTGTTGGCATATTTCCTCCCTTTTCAATAGCCTCGTATGCCAAAAGAAGACATTCAAAGGTATTAGTATCTGGTTTTTGAAAATTTAAGTTTGGATATGAAAGAATGTTAAATTTTGGGAAATTATTCTTTAATCTTTCAGGGTAGGATAGGGCATATTGTATGGGAAGACGCATATCTGCAAGAGCAAGTTGTGCTTTTAATGACCCATCTTCAAATTCCACAAAAGAATGTATAACACTCTGAGGGTGAATAATAGCCTCTATGTTTTTTGCATTAACATCAAATAGCCATCTTGCCTCAATTACCTCCAATCCCTTATTCATTAGGGTTGCAGAATCTATTGTCACCTTCCTTCCCATTGACCATTTTGGATGCTGTAAAGCCTCTTTTGGACTAACATTTCTTAAAAAATCCTTGTCTTTTCCAAGAAATGGACCTCCTGATGCCGTTAAAATTATTTTTTCAATCCTATTTAGAAATTCTCCACAAAGGCATTGGAATATGGCAGAATGCTCAGAATCAATTGGTAATATAGCAACATTATGCTTTTTTGCCAAAGATGTAATAATTTCTCCTGCAACCACCATAGTCTCTTTATTGGAAAGAGCTATTGTTTTTCCATTTTCTATAGCCCTAATTGTGGGTTTTAAGCCTGAAAAGCCAACCAAAGCCATAACAACAAGGTCAATAGACTCCATAGTTGCAATATCACAAAGGGATTCTTCACCTGCGAAAACCTTTATATCATAAGGCATTAAGGCGTCATTGACTTTTTTGTACTCATTTTTATCTGCAATGACAACACAATTGGGTTTAAATTTTATTGATTGTTCAATTAGTAGGTCGGAATTTGTGTTAGAGGTAAGGACTTCAACACAAAAAAGATCATTATGATGATTAATGACCTCCAAAGTTTGTTTTCCTATTGAGCCTGTTGAACCAAAAATTGCAATTTTCTTCTTCTTCATATAAATATATCCCGCTGCAAAGTGCAAAGATAAGATATTTTATTAAGAATAATCCGCAAAAAACATTTATTTATCTATTTGGTTAAAGAAAAATACCCGCAACGGGCATTTATTTACCTGTCGGATTGAAGAAATTTAAATAAAAAACAGCAATTTTTTATTTAATATAATTTGTGCAAAATAAAATTTGGTTGCAGACAAAACAGCGTTTTAATTTTCTAAATCTTCGTTTTATTTTTCTAAAACGAAGATTTAATTTTTTTAAACGAAGATTTATTTTCCTAAAACGAAGATTTATTTTTCTAAAACCTTGTTTTATTTTTGAAAAAAATACTTTTGATTAGGACAAATAAAGGTTGGTTGCCGACTTAATTTAGAATAATATTGCTATCTCTTGGATATTGTACTTTATATGTAAAGGTTATAACCTTTCTTTCACCTTCTTTTAGAGGGATTTTCCAATAAAGTTCTCCTGTTTTTTCATCAAAGGATGCTCCTGCTATATCTCCCAAAGAAACTTTAATATTCATATTTTGTGAAATAGGGACTTGATCTTTTAAATTTAGATTAATAGGGAAGGAATTATTGTTTTTCATCTCCAATTGAACATTTACATTTGTTTCTATTAAAGAAGAAAATAAGTTAGCTTTTTCAGGAGATTTTTTATATACTTTTCTATCAACAATAACATTTTTATCCTCTCCCATATCTATAGATAGGGTATCTTGAGTTGTTGGTTCTAAAATAGTATTTTTAATAAAACGATTATTAATGTATATATATGCTTCAGAAGTTAATAATTCCAAGTTTTGCCAATTAGGAAATTTAGCTATCATAAAAGCATTTTTGGAATTTTTTGGAATAGATATATATTCAAATATTGCTTTTTCTTCTTTTGTTTGAAGGGATATTATTTTTGCCTCGTTATTTGAAGGAATTGTGTATTTATTTTTTAGAGGAAAATCCTTGTTAATGTCAAGTTCTAACTCACCAATTGCTTGTTTTGGTTTATTTATGGAAGCTGGTGATTTAGTAAGTCTGTTAATTATAGCATCTACGGAAGCCTCATTCATTGCTTCCATTTCCTTATTATTCAATATAGGTTTTACAATATTCAAATAATAAGGATATAATTCATTTAAAGTATTTTTATTTGCTTTTTCTGAAGAAATATTTAAATTTACATCATTCCAATCTTCTTTTGTAAATTGACGCACATTTGCTTTTAAAATAAATTTTATAGGTTCATTTAAAGAATATACTTTTATATCGTATTCAGGATACCAATGTGCATTATCAACATTATAAGTATAGGATATATTAACTTTAATATCCTTGGGTGAAAATATATTTATGCTAATTGGATATTGTATTTCTAATTTTTCTTTTTCTAATTCTTCCCCTTGCAAAACAAGTTCCAAACCTTGAAAGGTTTTATCTATGATTTCTTTTATATCAATAAGGTCTTTATTTGCTTTTTGAATATCTTGATTTACTTCAATTGATTTTTTGCGATAAAAGATTAATGCCTCTTTTATATTTCCTACCGAATCTATAAGTTGAGAATTGGAAATAGATTTCATACTATCCAATGCTCTTTTCTCATTTTCCAAAGTATTAATTAAATCTTTTATAGTAGTTTGTTTGTATTCTAAGTTTTTAATTGAATCTTTTAGTAATTTTATTTGTTTTTTAGTTTTATCAGAAAATTTTTTGTTGGGATTATTATAAGCTAAACGACTTGTTAGATAAAAATCATTAATAATTACGCTATCATTATCTAAGTAGAATTGCAATGTTTGATGATTCATATTAGAAGAATTTCCAACTAATAGAATATTATTATCACCTTTTTTAAGAGAAAGCTCTGCGGTTTTTTCAATCATAGCCTCATTTAAGAATAATGTGACATTTTTTATTGTGCCTTCTATTTCTATTTTGGGGTTTTCCTTTTGTGCAAAAAGGGAATTGAAACTGAAAATTAAGAGAAATATAATTGAAAAAAGGGTTTTTGTTGTGTAATTCATAATTTAATATTCTAATAGTTTATCATTTTATGGAAATTATGTAGCAAAGATACATTTTTTTCTTTAAATGGGGGGTATTATAACTTTATTTTAATGATAATAAATAAAGGAGATGATTGAAAGAATGATGTTTATGAATATTTATTAAGCGGAAAGAGGGGGATTCGAACCCCCGATACCTTTGCAAGTACAACGGTTTTCGAGACCGTCCCAATCAACCACTCTGGCATCTTTCCTAAAAAAAAGCATTTGATTAAAAAATCAAATGCCCTTTTTCATAAAATATTATAATTTAATAACTATCTTGTTGAATATTCTCTTGAACCAACTTGATCCATTACACAACGGAAGCCAATCCAATCAGTACTTTTAGATTGATCTAAAAAGCGTCTTTGTCCAGGACTTAGATAATAAGCTCTATCTTTCCAAGATCCGCCCTTAACAACTCTTGCCTTATCATCAATCATTGAAGTTACACCATATTGATACATTTTATTTGTTTCTGCTTCTTCAATTTGGTCTTCATCTTCGTAGGAAGGAGCAGCCTCTTCTTCCAAAGACTGATCTTTTTTCCATTGATCTGTTAGTTGAGAACGTAAATCCCCATCTAAATAATTTATATTGTTTGCTTGTTTATAGTTGGTGCGGTTTATATTTTCTGCAACTGTAACTTCTCTATAAGATATTCTTCCTAATGAATCCTTTTCTGAGATCATTCCATCTGCATCTAACACCTTTGTAAGATAGACATTGCCACGGAAAGGGTTCATATCGTCTGCATCTTGTCCTGTTGAAGGACGATAAACATCTAAACACCATTCAGCAACATTTCCTGCCATATTGAATAATCCATAATCATTAGGGAAGTAGAAAGTAACTGGTGCTGTGTAATCCCAATGATCGTTCAATGCCCCTGCAACTCCCATAGCATCTCCTCTTGAACGTTTGAAATTAGCCAACATTTCACCATAATATTTCTTATCATCTGTTCTAACTTGATAGCCATTCCAAGGATAGATTCTTCTTTCAATAACTCTTTCATCAAAGGAATTTCCAATTAAAGAGTAGGCTGCAAATTCCCATTCAGCCTCAGTTGGGAGACGAAAACGAGGATTTAGGATACCATCTTCTAAACGAACCTTTCTTACTCCTGCGGAATTAGGGTTTAGATCTGGCAATTCCTTATCAACAATTCCTTCATATAATCCCGCAAGATAGGCATCCAAGTTAAAGGTGTTATCTCCTTGTGCATCGGGATCAGGTTGCAAGAAACCAGCATCTATTAATATTCTTTCATTTACTCTATCTGTTCTCCAATTACAATATTCCACAGCTTGTAACCAAGAGACTCCAACAACCGGAAAGTCGGCATAGTTTGGACTACGGAAGTAATTTTCAACCATAGATTCAACTAATCCGAGCTTACTTCTCCAAACTAAGGTGTCAGGTAGAGCTTTTCTACAATATTCTGGATAATCATTACCATAAGCTCTATCTAACCAATATAGATATTCCCTATAATCGTGATTGCTTATTTCGCATTTGTCCATATAAAACGAAGTAATACTTGCCCTACGAGGTTGATTGTCCCAATCGTAACGAACATTATCTGTTACTTGTCCCATAACATAAGAACCCCCTTCAACGAAAACCATTCCATTAGGGTCTAAATGTGTGGGAGGTCTTGGGGATTCATATCCTCCCCATTGAGGATCGTCATATTTCCAACCTGTTGTTGGAGATACATTTTTTCCTTTACAACCAAACAATAAGGCAACTATGCCCAAGCAAAATATAACTTTTGTAAATGCTTTTACTTTCATATAGATTGTGTATTTATTCTTTGTTTAAAAATTTATTCTTATAAATCTACTTAACTCTTATACTGAAATTATCGTTTTTTGTTACGTTTTTTTAATTTGCTACTCCATTTGCTACTCCATAAATATTGATAGGAATTGTTTGAGGACGTTCTAAATTTTCTCCATAATAGGAAAATGTTTTCTTTTCTTCAAAGGAGTATTTATCATTACCTATAGCTCTAAATTCAAGATGGGTTATATCTTTATCCATATATGACTCCATTAAGTCTATTTTATATAAACCTTTTGCATCGGAAAAAACTTTAAAATCAACAGAACCGCTAAATAAACCTTCGCCAAAATAGAAGGTTCCAAGAATTTCAATATTAGATATTGCTTTTTGGTTTGCTTGATCCAAAACATAGCCTTCTATTTTTGAAGGATAGTATTCTGTTTCCTTGTCTGCCTTACAGCCAAAAAATAAAACCATAGAGGCAATTGCTATTATAACTAATTCAAATATTTTTTTCATATTATATATTGTATATTTGTTTAGAATGAAGGACAGCTTATTGTTTTTAATTTCCTTCTTTTTTCTGGACAATTAAAGCTCATTGATAATGTAATTTCGTGTGCTCCTCCTGAAACATTGGAAAGAGAAGATACAGTTAGGTCATAACTATATCCAATTTTGAATCTATTCATTTCAACACCTACTAAAAATATGAAGGCATCTGCATTAGTAAAGGATAAGGCTTGACGAAACCATGCTCCAACAACGAAAGGAGACCAGTCTAAGTAGAGACCGTAGTTTAAATCTTGAAAACCTCCTTGATAATGATAAAGAATATTAGGGGAAATTATAGGAGCACCAAAGAAGGCATTTGTTCTTCTTTTGTCCCTACTTATGTTAAATTTCATTCCTCCGTGAATAGTTGTTTTAAAAGGTAGGCGATTGTAGGAAAGAAATCCATCATCGGGTTGAGTAATGTGAGCAAAAGCAACACCTCCATACCAGTTTTCTCCATAAACAACCGTACCCGCGGAGAAATCAACAAAGGTTTTTGATTCATCCCCTGGTGTTTTTGCTTGGGAATTATAGATGAAACCAAAACGTGGATCTATCATATCTCCGTATGTAAGTCCTGAATAGTCCAAACTATTATTTGCAACAGAAGCCTGAAGAGCTAAATTTAGGAAAATATCTCTTGTAAGTTTTAATCTAAGAGAGTACATTAATGAAGCAGAAGTCTTATTAAAGACTGACCCTTGTTGGTCTCCCATTAGGATTACTCCAACACCACCACTTAAAAAATCAATATATTGATCGTAGGATACTGTTTCTGTTGTAAAACCTCCAAGACCTGGCCACTGGTCCCTGAAGGAAATGCTAACTCTTGGGCAAACATTAGCTCCTGCAAGTGCAGGATTAATGTAAAGAGGATTTGCATAGAATTGCGAAAAGTGAGCATCTTGTGCCTGTGTCTTATCAACTAATAAGACTGCAAAAGCTAAAACTATAAATAGTACGATTCTTTTCATTTACAATCATTTTTATTTTACACTCCAATGAGAGGCTAATTTCAATTGGCAATATTACAAAAAAACTTACAAACAATTAGTAAGTTATAATATTTTTTTTATAATTATTTTTGCTTATGTATTGTTTTTCAATAATAAATACAAAAAAATATTTAATTTATCTTATGCAATATTAGAAATATTGTCTTTGTTTGGAATACATTTTTTTGATTACTTCACCTTTTAATCATAGTTGAACAGAGGAAAAAGGCATATCTTTGCACAATTTTATGAAAAAACAATACTACAAAAACAATTTATCCTTAGCCATACCAATAATTCTATCATTAGTTGGTCAATCTTTTGTTCAGATTGTGGATAATATAATGGTTGGAAACCTTGGTGCTGCTCCCTTAGCTGCTGTTAGCTTTGCAGGAAGTTTATCATATAATGCCTTAGTTGTAGGAATGGGAATAGCCCTTGCCCTAACTCCAATAGTAGGAGAGAGGTTTGCACAAAATAAATTCAAAATAATCTCCAAATATTTTCAAAATTCCCTATCTTTAAATCTAATAATATCATTTATAATAGTTGGAATTTTACTTTTGCTAATGCCTTTTCTATCCTACTTTGGTCAGCCAAAAGAGGTAATAGAGCTTTGTAAGCCCTACTATTTTATTATAACAATATCCTTTATTCCCGAAATGCTATTTCTTAGTTTTAAACAATTCTTAGAAGGAGTTGGCAATACAAAGGTTTCAATGATAATAACAATATCGGCAAATATTCTACATGTTATCCTGAATTTTATATTCATTTACGGAATGTTTTCCTTCCCTGCTATGGGAATAACGGGAGCAGCCCTATCAACCCTAATTTGTAGGATACTTATGCCTATAAGTTTCTTTATATATGTATATAGTAGCATAAAATTTAAAAGATATTTAAAATTCTTTTCCTTAAATAACCTAAGTTTTTCCGAACATATAAAGATATTAAGAATAGGTTTGCCTATTGCATCGCAGATGTTTTTGGAATTTGCCTCATTATTTGGAATTACATTAATGATGGGTTGGGTTTCCTTAGAGGCTTTGGCAGCTTATCAAATAGTTATTTCAGCTGTAAGTTTAACTTTTTTGATTTCTTCTGGTATTTCAAGTGCAACAACAATACTTACAAGTTATCACTATGGATTAAAACAACCAAAAGAAATAAGAAAATATTTTAAAGTAGGATTAAATATGTCACTAATTATGATGAGTATTTCGGCACTATGTTTCATATTTTTTGGAAAATATATCTCTATGTTATTTACTTTTGATGATAATGTGATTGAATTAGCTTCTACATTTTTTATAGTCGCAGGCTTTTTCCAACTATTAGATGGCTCACAAGTTTCAATATTAGGAGCATTAAGAGGAATTAAAGATGTGTTTAATCCAATGAAAAGTGCTCTTATATCATATATTTTCATTGCTCTACCATTTGCATACTTGTTTGGCTTTGTTCTAAAAATAGGTTCTTGGAGTATATTTTCAGGATTTTTAGTTGGATTACTTTCAGCCGCACTCCTATATTATAGACGTTTTAATCGTATGCTCAAATTAATGGAAAACGAAAAGTGAAAACAAAGAATTAATTTTAAAAAACCTTCTTAAAAAATAAATACTTATCTTCGCAAAATAAATATTACACTTTTAAAAACAAAAATAAAAGAAAAAGGAATATGCAAATACAATTTTTAGGTGCAGCAAAAGAAGTGACAGGTTCAAAACATCTAATTACAACTAATAATGGAAAGAAAATCTTATTAGATTGCGGAATGTTTCAAGGTAAGGGTTTGGAGACAGATGCCTTAAATAGAGACTTGGGATTTGAACCAAAGGATATAGACTATTTATTTTTATCTCACCCCCATATTGACCATAGCGGATTAATTCCCTACATTATAAAGAATGGTTTTAATGGTAACATATTTTGTACTCCTGCAACAAGAGACCTTTGTTCTATTATGCTTGCCGATTGTGGAAATATTCAAGAAATGGATACCCACACTTTCAATAAGAAAAGAATGCGTCAAGGCTTAGAAACCATAGATCCAATATACACTTTGGAAGATGCACAAAATGCAATGCAAAGTTTTATATCTATTCCCTACAATAAAGAATTCTTTGTTGAAAAGGATATAAGCGTAAAATTCACCGATAATGGACATATATTAGGAAGTTCTACAATCAATCTTTCAATAAATGAAGATGGAAAAATAAAGAAAATTGCCTTTTCAGGTGATGTTGGAAGATACGAAGATGAAATATTAAAATCTCCAGAAAAATTTCCTCAGGCTGATATAATAATAATGGAAACCACTTATGGCGATAGATTGCATCCTTCAAGAAAGGATTCACATCAAATGCTTTTGAAAGTGGTTATAGATACTTGCTGTAAGAAAAAAGGTAAGTTAATTATTCCTGCCTTTGCAATTGGAAGAGCACAAGAAATTATATACTCCTTAGATCGTCTTGAAAGAGATGGACTCCTTCCAGATATAGATGTGTATGTTGATAGCCCTTTAAGCATAAATGCAACCAATATTATGAGACTTCATAATGAATGTTTCAATGACAATATTAAAGAATATATGAAAACAGATCCCGATCCTTTTGGGTTTGATCGCTTGCATTATGTTCGCAGTAAGGAAAAATCAAAGAGCTTAAATCAAATTCACTCTCCAATGATAATAATATCTGCCTCTGGTATGATGGAAGCAGGAAGGGTAAAACATCATATTGCAAATAATATTGAAGATAAAAAGACCACAATATTAGCAGTTGGATACTGTGCTCCTACAACCTTAGGAGCAAAAATTCTAAGAGGGGATAGAATAGTTTCTATATTTGGAAACAATTTTAAAGTAAAGGCTGATATAAACAGGATAGAATCATTCTCTGGTCACGCCGATAAAACAGAATTATTAAAGTATTTATCCTGTCAAGATAAAGAAAAAATAGGAAAGATATTCTTGGTCCATGGAGAAGAGTCCTCACAAGAAAACTTTAAAACAACCTTAGAGGAGAATGGATACAAAAATATAAATATTCCAAATAAGAAAGAAGTATTTACAATTTAGTTTCTTGCTATGAAAAATAGAGTAATAATACTTTGTCTGATTTGTTTATTCTCAATTAATTTATTTTCTCAAAATAAAGAAACCTTCTTAAATATAACATTTCTTACATCATTAGATGAAGAAATTAGGCTTTCGGATATAAAAACTCAATATACTATTATATATTTTTATAATCCTGAATGCGAAAATTGCACAGAAATAAAGAAGAAACTAATAAAAAATAAGAAATTAAATAAGTTAATAGGGGATAAAACCCTAACTCTTATTGCAATATTACCTGATGTTGAAAAGCAGTATTGGCAGAAAAATTTCCATTTTATTCCAAATAATTGGATAAATGCTTGGATTGAAAATGACAAAGAGATTATTTCAAAATATTTAAAGACACTTCCTGCATTCTTTGTTTTGGATGCTAATAAAAATATTCTCAATGCAACAGATGAAAAACAAATATTAAAATTGATAGAGAAACTATGAAAAGAATTACAATAATAAATGGAGCTAACCTAAATTTTCTTGGAAAAAGGGAAAAAGATATATACGGAAACGAAAATTTTGAAACATTTTTTAAGAAATTAGAAGAAAAATATCCAAAAATTGAATTAAATTTTTTTCAATCAAATATTGAGGGAGAGATAATAAATTTTCTTCAAAAAGAAGGTGAGGTTTCCGATGGAATTATCCTTAATGCGGGTGGATATTCCCACACTTCGGTTAGTATTTTGGATGCTATTAAATCCATTAAATCTCCTGTTATTGAGGTGCATATATCAAATATTTTTGCAAGAGAAGACTTTCGTCACACAAGTTTAATATCCTCTGGATGCAAAGGAGTGATTCTTGGCTTTGGATTAAAAAGCTATATATTGGCAATTGAAGCATTTTTAAACTAAGGGGAAAAAAATGAAAAATTAGGTTAAAAAATTTTGTTGTAAAATATTTTTTTATACCTTTGCATCGTTTTTAGAAAAAGAATTTAATACACATTAAATACGACTTAAAAGTTTTTTCATTTTGTTTTTTTAGGGTTGCCTGTTGATTACTCAATGCAACCCTATTTTTTTTGTCAGCAAACCGCCAAGCGGCATTTATTTGTCCTTGCGGAAAGTCTGAATTCTAATTAAAAAAACAATTATAACAATACCATAAGTCATTAGAGTAATACTACTAATGAAGATAATAATTGAAGTTAATTATCATTTTTCAAAAATTATTTAACAATATTTTCCCGCAAATCCCCTAAATTTTAACATTTCTTCCTCATAAAAAACACAAAATTTGACGAATTTTTAACATTTTTCAATTTTTCAATTTTCTTAGCTCCAAAATTTGTTAAAATTTTCTAAAATTTTTAATACATTAATCCTCAATACAATCCAAGCAAATTTTAATTCATTTTTCCAAAAATTTAATTAAAAAAACAAAATCCTTATTTTTCCAGAAAAAAACGAAGAAATATTTAAATAAAACAGCGTTTTATTTTGCTAAAACGAAGAAATAATTTTCTAAAACGAAGATTTATTCAAAGATAATAAACTAATAAT
>JAISIA010000068.1 GCA_031262295.1 Bacteroidales bacterium
GTTGTTGAACCAGCATAAATACCTATTTTAACAATACCTTGATATGGATTACCAGAAGCATCCTCTAATGGAATGGAAAGATGTTGCATTGGATAAAGATTATTATATACCCTTGTTGCTCCTTCTTCATTTGTCCAAAGAATTGCATTTTCTCTATTCCATGTTACACCATTATCAGTAGAAATAACAATACCAAAAACATCATCAGTACCATTTGTTGCAGGAGCATTATCATTACCATAAGCTGAAATCAATACATCCATTTCAACTTGATATGTTGTTCCATCTGTTCCTAAATCTATACTTGGAGAAATCAACCATCCATTTACAGTACTCCATATATTCATACGAACATTACTTCCTGCCCCTGTATATATTTCTCTTGTTGAAGAACCCCAAGAACCATTTCCTGTAAGTGTTGCATTTCCGCTTAAAGGTAAAGCTCCACCTTTTTTAGTCCAACAAGCAGAAGGAGGAACTGCTTCAAATGTTTCAACTAAGGTTGGGACACTTAAAACAGCACAAGGAGTTGTAAAGGTTATTGGAGAAATCCATTCACTTGTTTCACTACCACAAATAGATTGCATTCTCACCTTATATGAAGTATTAGCTGTAAGCTCTG
This sequence comes from Bacteroidales bacterium, assembly GCA_031262295.1. Classification (GTDB taxonomy): domain Bacteria; phylum Bacteroidota; class Bacteroidia; order Bacteroidales; family P3; genus UBA10566. The sequence continues at coordinate 623 of JAISIA010000068.1, forward strand.
TTATAGAATAAGGAGAACTTGTTGCAACATCACTTGTTGCAGTTTCCCAATCTGTTTCAGATGCTAACATATATTGAATATTCCATGATGTTGCATCACTTACAAAAGAAATATCAGCACTTGTTGCTGTTAGATTACTCGCTGCAACAGCTGTTGGTCTAAAACAAGAAGGAAGAAGATCTATTGTTAGATCATCAATCCAATAATACCAAGAATTAGAATTAGTATGTCTAAATGCAATATATTTATTTTCTCCTGTTGTACTTACATTATTAAACAATATCTCATATTGAGTATAAGCAGTACTTGTTGGAGTTATTATCTCAACACTTTCAAAGGTTGTTATATCATTAGCATCTGACATTACGCCAACTTCCAAATTTCCGGAAGAGGTTGCACTTTCTGCCATTGCCCAGAAAGTTACTCTAAGAGTTTCTATATCCGTAGCAATAGAAGGAGTAACAACATAAGAAGGAGTAGTTGCATTAGATGAACGTATCTCTAAACTTCCTGTTCCTGAATGTATGCGTGATGAAGTTGTTGAAACGGATGGGTAAATAGTTCCTGAATAATTAGTATAATAAACAGGTCTTGCCCAACAATTAGGAAAAGCTCCTATTGCCAAATCAAATCCTTCTGAATAAGGAATAGTAACACTTTCACAAAGTGTTGCAAAAGTTATTGGGGTAGTCCATTCACTTAAATCACTACCACAATCTGCTTGTATTCTTATTTTATATGTAGAAGAAGATGAAAGAGTAGATAAAGTATAAGGATTTGTTGTTGCATTAACTGCTGTTGCACTTTCCCAATCTGTTTCAGAGGAAAGCATATATTCAATATTCCATGATGTTGCATCACTTACCCAAGATAAATCAATTGAATTTATTGTTGGATTAGTTGCTGTTAAATTTGTTGGAGCTAAACAAGAAGGTAAAACAATATTTGGTCCTTGCACATCATCCAATAGTATATTCATACCATTATCATCTACAACTTGGAAGGCAATATAAACTTCTTGATTTACGTATGCAGAAAGACCTATTGCATATCTTGCCCAAGTTAATTCAGGAACATCAGTTGCACTCGTTAGACTTAAAAGTGCTGTTTCATTAAATGAAGAAGTTTGATTATCTGTTGTAGAAATTCTTACATTTAATGTTGTGTTTGCATACCAACTATCAGTTGTAACATAAAAAATAATTGAATCTGATGTGCTTTCAACTGAAAGTTTAGGCGTTATAAGCCAATTTTCTGCATCACCATCCCAATCATAAGATATGGCGGCACAAGCAGAACCTGTGTTGTAGAAGTAATCTACTCCTTCCCAAGAAACCGCTCCACTAACATTTACACTTGTCCAATTTTCAGGAGGAAAGGTTGTACCTTCGAATCCTTCATTTAATGGCGTTTGTGCAAAGGCTTGCACAGCAAAAACTGCCATTACAAGTAAAAAGAATAATTTTTTCATCACTTTTCGTGTTTAATCAATAATCTGTTTATTTAATAAATTTAACAATTTTTGTGTATTTGTTACGCAAAAATTTAAAACAGCAAAATAACAACAAATTTTGATGAAAATAAAATTTTTTAACAAAAAAAATAAAAAAAGTGTGGTTTTGCTATATTTTTACTATAATCTATTTATATTTTCACATTAAAAATTTATTATTTACTTTTTATTAAGAATTTTTTATATATTTTTAATGATTTTTTAGTTTTTTTGTTATTTAGTCTTCATTTTTTATATGAAATTTAGAATAATATTTTCTTATATTTTTAATTTTATAGCCAATAGTTATTTTTTTTACAAATTAAAATGAAGATATATTTTTCTAAAACGAAGAAATAATTTTCTGAAACGCTGTTTTAATTTTTTAAAACGAAGAAATAATTTCCTAAAACGAAGAAATAATTTTCTAAAACGAAGTTTTAGCTGAGTAAATCTTCGTTTTTTTTAGTGGAAATTTTAAGAAATTTTTATAAAAAAATAAAAAAGACCGCACTAAAAAAGTTACGGTCTTTGCAATCATTATGAAGAATTTTAATGTTTAATCTTCTTGAAGTTTTTTTAAGGAAATTAAGCCTGAGCTTCTGTATTTTCTTCTGAGCTTTCGGTGTTTTCAGCAGGGTTTTCTATGTTTTCTTTTTCAGAAGTTACTTCTGTTTCTTCTCCCTTAGCACCTTCCTCCACTACTTCTTCTTTAGCTTTTTGGGCATCTAACGCTTCTTGACGCTTTTTAGCTATTTCTGCTTCACGCTTTTTATTTACTTCCTCTTCTTGTGATAGAAGTTTCTTAGCTTCTGCCTTTTTATTGTTTTGTCTTTCTGTCTTCAACTTTTCAATTCTTTCTTCCTTTTGCTTTAACCAAACATTTAGCTTTTCATCTGCCACTTGTTGGGTTATAGCTCCTTTATCAACACCTATTTGAAGATGATGTTTCAACATTGCACCCTTATAAGAAAGTATGCTTCTTGCGGTATCTGTTGGTTGAGCTCCATTTTTTAACCATTTACATGCACGATCAATATCCAATTCTATTGTTGCAGGAACAGTAATTGGATTATATGTTCCTATTTTTTCAATAAATTTTCCATCACGTGCTGCACGAGCATCCGCAATAACGATATGATAGAAAGGTTGTCCCTTCTTTCCATGTCGTTGTAGTCTAATTTTTACTGCCATAATTTATTTATTTATTTTAAATTTTAAGGTTGCAAAGATACATTTTATTTTTTTACAACCACAAAGATTATTAAATATTTTTATTTATTATAGTTATCCATAGCTAAACGAAATCCATAATTTCCATAATCGTCATAAGGGTTTCCGTCTCTATTAGAAACCCTACATCTATCATCGGTTTCTAAGCAGGAACCTCCTCTTAAAACCCTAAAAAATGAATGTTGATGATTAATTGGATCTTCTTTTGGAGAAGTCAAATAGTAATTTTCATGATACCAATCTGCACAAAATTCCCATACATTGCCACTCATATCATAAATATTTAAGCTATTGGGTTTCTTTTTTCCAACTTCTTGAAGTTTCTTATTTGAATTTAACCTACTCCATGCAACTTCGTTAATATTATCACTTCCTGAATATTTATAATTGTCTTTATTCTTTCCACCCCTTGCAGCATATTCCCATTCTGCTTCTGTTGGCAGGCGATAGTGTTTGCCTGTTTTTGTGTTTAATTTTATTATAAATTTCTGGATTTCCTCAAAAGAGGCTGCACTAACAGGATAATTATCTCCTGCTTCTTCGGAATGTTTATCTCCCATAACCCATTCCCATTGCTTTTGTGTTATTTCATATTGTCCAATATAAAAGTCGGAAAGATTAACAATATGATTTGGCATTTCATCTTTTTGACATTCCTTATCAATTGTTTTATCACAGCCCATTGAAAAGGAGCCTCCTTCAACTAAAACCATTTTAAACTCCTCAACATTGGCACAATATGTAAATAGGAATAAAGAAATTAATGGAAGTAAAAGTTTTTTCATTTTGTGGAAATTGGATTATTTTTTTGCGTATTTAAATGTCTTACCTAAGAATATTGCTTCTTCACCCAATGCTTCTTCAATTCTTAGAAGCTGATTGTACTTACATATTCTATCAGTTCTTGAAGCAGAACCTGTTTTTATTTGTCCTGTGTTTAGAGCAACAGCTAAATCTGCAATAGTAGTATCTTCTGTTTCACCAGAACGATGAGACATAACAGCAGTATATGCATTTGTCTTTGCCAAATTCACTGCATCTATTGTTTGAGATAGCGTTCCAATTTGATTAACCTTAACAAGGATTGAATTTGCCACTTGTTTATCTATTCCTTCTTGCAGTCTTTGAGGATTTGTAACAAAGAGATCATCTCCTACAAGTTGGATTTTATCTCCCAATTGTTTTGTTATCTCTTGCCAACCATCCCAATCGTCTTCTGCCATTCCATCTTCTATTGAAATTATTGGATATTTTTTAACCCAATTATTCCAATAATCTACCATTTGACTTGCTGAAAGCTTATCGCCTGTTGATTTTTTAAGATGATATACTTTTTCTTCTGGAATATAAAATTCACTTGATGCTGGGTCTAATGCAATATATATGTCTTCTCCAGCTTTGTAATTAGCCTTTTCAATTGCAGAAAGAATAACTTCAATTGCCTCTTCGTTGGATTTTAAATTAGGAGCAAAGCCTCCTTCATCCCCAACATTTGTTGAATATCCCTTAGACTTTAAAACATTTTTTAAGGTATGGAAAACCTCAGTTCCCATTTGTAGAGCCTCAGAAAAAGAATTTGCACCCACTGGCATAACCATAAATTCTTGGAAATCTATTGAATTGTCTGCGTGAGAACCGCCATTTAATATGTTCATCATAGGAATTGGGAGAGTATTTGCATTAACTCCGCCAACGTAACGATAGAGTTCTTGTCCTGTTTCCATAGCTGCTGCCTTAGCACAAGCTAAGGAAACGCCTAAAATTGCGTTAGCACCAAACTTACTTTTGTTTATAGTGCCATCCAATTCTATCATCTTCCTATCAATTGCGTTTTGTTCTGTTACTAAATACCCTTTTAATTCTTCATTTAGTGTAGTATTTACATTATTAACTGCTGATAGAACACCCTTACCTTGATAATAGCTCTTATCATTATCTCTCAATTCGCACGCTTCATGTATTCCTGTTGAAGCTCCTGATGGTACAGCAGCTCTTCCAAATGCTCCTTGATCTGTATAAACTTCTACTTCTACTGTTGGATTTCCTCTTGAATCCAAAATTTGTCTTGCATGTATGCCTATAATTTGTCCCATAAACGTTGTGTAATTTTGTTGTTGTAATTAATTAAAACTGCAAAAGTAATAATAATTTGATATTTTTGCAAAAAAATTAACTAAAAAGAAAAAAGATAAAAACGCTAAATCATAGTAATATGTCAAAAAATGTAATATGCTTAGGCAATGCTCTTATTGATGCAATAGTACAATTAGAAACAGATAATACCCTTTCAGAATTAGATCTTCCAAAAGGAGGAATGATTTTGGTTGATAAGGATGTTTTTGATAAAATAAAACTTCAAGCAAGAAACTTAAACTATACTCTTCAAACGGGAGGTTCTGCTGCAAATACTGCAAATGGTATTGCAAATCTTGGAATAGGAGCAGGATATATTGGTATGGTAGGAGAAGATGATTTTGGAGAATTTTACATAAACGACCTTTTGTCAAATAATATAAAGCCACAAGTTTTTAAAAGTAAGTTTTCTTCAAGCGGAACAGCTATTGCCTTTGTTTCAAAAGACGGAGAAAGGACATTTGCAACCTATCTTGGAGCAGCAATAGAACTTAATTCAAAACTTTTAAAAGAAGAATTCTTTAATAACTATCACATTCTTCACATTGAAGGATACCTAATAGTAAATCATGAATTAATTAAGCAAGCAATTTTATTAGCAAAACAAAACAATCTACTTATATCCTTAGACCTTGCAAGCTACAATGTAGTGGAAGAAAATATTGAATTTTTAAAACAAATCTCAAAAGATGTGGATATAATATTTGCAAATGAGCAAGAGGCTTATGCCTTCTCTGGTGAAAAAGATGCAAAAAAAGCTCTTGATATTATAGCTTCCTATTGCAAAATAGCTGTTGTGAAAATTGGAAAAGATGGCTCCTTAATTAAACAAGGTGATAAAACAATAAGAATATCCTCAAAAGAGAAATTATGTATTGACACAACAGGAGCGGGAGATATGTATGCCTCTGGCTTTCTTTCTGGTCTTTGTTTAGATAAAACACTTGAAGATTGTGGGAAAATGGGAGGAATATTAGCAGAAGAAGTTATTGGTGTTTATGGAGCAAAAATACCAAAGGATGCTTGGCAAAGAATAAACGAAGAAATTAATAATTTATAATTGATCAATCCTAAAAAGAGTACGGCGATTTTTTCTTCTTCCCTCTTCGGTGGAATTACTTTCTATTGGATTTTTTGCACCAAAGCCCTTGTATTTTAGTCTATCTTCTCTAATACGATTAGAAATTATATAGTCATATACAGCTTTTGCCCTTTTTTCTGAAAGAATTAAATTGTCTTTTTCTTTTCCTACGTTGTCGGTATAACCCTCTATTGTGCATTTTATTTGAGGATATTCATTCAAATATTCAATAAAAGCATCTATTACATATTTTGATTGGGGAGATATTTCAAAAGAATTTGTTGCAAAAAGAATATCGTTTATGGTATAAGCCTCTTTTAATTTTAGCTTTTTTAATTCCATAGACAAATAATTTTCATCATCTTCAATTGTATTAGGAGATATGATTTTTGACTCAAAGGCATAACCCTCCTTCTTAGCTTTTAATAAATATTCTTCATCATCTAATACAACTACGGCAAAGTTTCCTGTTATGGAATCTATCCTATATGTTTTTATATCATTATCTGAAATTCTTTTTAACTCCAAAGTGCCACTTCCTTCATTATTTAAGCTATCAGAAATCCTTCCTTTAAGAAGTCTTGTCTTTAAAGGACGAAATTTTTCGTCCAATTCAAAGGTGTAGATATTCCAAGAAGGTTCATTATCTTCTATATTATTTGATGCAAAATATGCTTTTTTATTATCCAAAGTAACATATAATCCACTTTGATCAGCCTCCGTATTTATAGGATAGCCCATATTTATAGGCTCTTTTTGCTTTTTATCATCCAATCTAATATAAAATAAATCATATCCCCCTAATCCCTTCCAGCCATTTGAAGCAAAATAAAGGCTAACTCCGTCAGAATGCAAATAAGGAGTCTTTTCGTTCATTGGAGTATTTATTCTCCCTCCTGCATTTATTGGTTTAGAAAAAGAACCATCCAATTGACGTGTTGAATACCAAATATCCAATCCCCCATATCCTCCTCCACGATTTGAAACAAAATAAAGCGTATTTCCATCTGGTGATATACATGGTTGGCTTTCCCAAGTGGCAGGAGAGTTTATATTTGTTCCAAGACTTATAACATCGCTCCAAATACTATCCTCCTTCTTTGAATAATAAATATCGCAATTTATATAATCCTCTTTCCCAATTTTGCAAAAAGTATAGTACAATTCCCTATTATCTGCACTTAGTGTTGCCCCTCCTTCATTAAAGGATGAACTATTAAAAGGATATTCCATAGCCTTACCTTCACTATAAGAGCCATCCTCTTGTAGGAAAGCAATAGAAAAAACCTCCTTTTCAATAAAATTATCCTTATGATAGAAGGTTTCCTCACTATCTAATTCCACTTTTTCTCTGCGAGTAAAGAAAACCTCTTTTTCATCTAAGGATATAAAAGGAAGAAACTCGTCTTTATTAGTTGAAATATGTTCCAACTTAACTGGATTAAAACTAACAGGATTCTTTTTTATATCATCTATAAACTTAGACCAAGAAAGATAATTCTCTGCAAGGGAAATTAAACTATCGGAAATATTTTTATCACTTATTGAAATTTCAATAAACTTATTAAAGTATAGTGATGCTGAATCAAATTTTTCATAAGAATATTCTATTAACCCCAAATAATAATAAAGTAATGGATTGGCAAATTCTGGACATTCTTCAAGAGTTTTAGGGAAAAACTTTTCTATTGTCGCAGGGTTATTTTTCTTTACCCCAATTAGACCAATTAGAAAGTAGGAAGAGGCAAAGGAAGGTGAGTGAATTACAATCTCTCTTAATATATTGGATGCTTCATTAAGATGATTATTCAAGTATAAGGTGTATGCTCTATCAAATTGTTTCTTAGTTTTCCTATCTATATCTTCACTACAAGGGTCATAATCCAATATATCCTCTGCTTGTGAGAAGATATTATTAGAAAAAATGCTAAAAAAAAGAAGTAGAACAAGGATTTTTTTCATCTTTTTAGTCTTTTTCCATCTTTTCTTTTAGCTTATCAACTAATATATTTACAAAATCGTTCAAAGGTTTTTTAATCATTGAAGAAACTATTGGATTTATATCCAAGTCAAATGAACAATATACCTTAGAGGAATTATCGTTTTGTTTTTCTATATTCCAAGAAAAAACAAATTTAGCAGGCATCTTAACTTCCTCATCATTGACTATTATTATTGAAGAGTGGGGCATAGTTTCACTTATCTTCATCCCAAAAGAACTAACACCCTTTACATCAAAACTACATCTATCCTTTGTTGCCTTCCAATTCTCAACCTTATCGGGCAAAAGAAGTGAAAAATTGGTAAAGTCAGAAAGAAAATCAAATATATATTTATCCTCTTTCTCTATTTTGTTTTCCTTGCTTTGTATTTTCATCTTCCTATTTCATTCTATCATCTGACCATTTTTCTGGATTCTCTCTCCAAAGGCTTAAAGACGATATATCATCTTCCTTAATATAGTTTTCTTGTTTTGCAACCTTAATTAGGGTGTCGTAATTTGTTATAGTTAGTAGTTCAACATCTTTTTCTTTAAAAGCCAAAGCTGCAACTTCCAATTGATAGGTAAATATCGCAAGCATACCTTTTACAATACAACCTTTTTCTCTTAAAGCATCCACAACTTGCAAGCTACTCTTACCTGTTGAAATCAAGTCTTCAATAACCAAAACACTTTGTCCTGATTTTACATCTCCTTCTATCTTATTTGTTAATCCATGTTTTTTCTCCTCAGGACGAACATAAATAAAAGCCTTTCCCATATCTTGAGCAACCAAAACTCCTTGTGCTATTCCACCTGTTGCAACCCCAGCAATAACATCAACATCGGGATAAAGCTCATTAGCCATTTTAACAAAACTTTGACGGATAAATGTTCTTATCTCAGGATAGGATAATGTTACTCTATTATCACAATAAATGGGAGACTTTCTTCCAGAAGCCCAAGTGAAGGGATTTTCATTATTCAATTTAATTGCTTTAATTTGCAACAAAAATCTTGCAGCCTCAATGGCAGTATTATTATTAATATTTTTCATAATGCAAAAGTACAAAATATTTACAAAACATAGTTATATACTAATAACTGACAAAATCCCTAATGGGCTTAAAAACATAGATGAAACCATAATAGAATGTGATAAAACAAATGTTTATTCCATCAACTTTTCCAATTTAATTGATGATAAAAAGGGGAAAAAAGACATAATAATTTATGTAAAAAACATAAAAGTTGAAGAAGTTTTTAACATTTTTAAAAGTAATTTTATTTTTGTTTTAGCCGCAGGAGGTTTAGTAAAAAACAATAATGGAGACTATCTTTTCATTTATAGAAACAATGTTTGGGATCTACCAAAGGGACATGTAGAAAAAGGAGAAACAATAGAAAAAGCTGCTCTACGTGAGGTTGAAGAAGAGTGTGGTTTAAGGGATTTAATATTAAAAGAAAAGATAAAAGAGACCTATCATACCTATATTTTAAATAATAAAAGGGAATTAAAACAAACCACTTGGTTTAATATGACAACAAATTCCTTAGAACTAACTCCACAAAAGGAAGAAGGCATAGAAAAATGCCTTTGGGTTAAAAAAGAAGATATTCCTCTTATAATGAAAAACACATACGATAATATAAAAGAACTGTTTCTTAATCCGATAGGCAAATAAATGCCGTTTGGTATAAGGAAGTAGGGGTGCAAAGAAAAATGTATTTTCAAAAAATTTTTAACATTTTTTCCTTCAAATGTTAAATGCCTAAACTCCCCAAATCGGGAAACCCCATTTGCATATATCAAATCTTTTTTGTATCTTTGCCAAACAAAGTTTCTTTTAAGGCAAAAGCATAGAAATTTCCCCATAACTCATTTTTATTTTTTATTGCAAGATAATAATCTTATTATTAGTTTGTTATCTTTGAATAAATCTTCGTTTTAGAAAATTATTTCTTCGTTTTAGCAAAATAAAACAGCGTTTTATTTAAATATTTCTTCGTTTTTTTTCTGGAAAAATAAGGATTTTGTTTTTAAAATTAAATTTTTGGAAAATTATATTAAAATTTGCTTGAATTGTATTGATAATTAATAATTTGAAAAACTGAAATTCCGTTAGGAAAAATAAAGGTCGGTTGCCGACAAAAATTGAGTGAAATGTTAAAAATTCGTCAAATT
>JAISIA010000040.1 GCA_031262295.1 Bacteroidales bacterium
CATTCCAAGTTTTTTAATGTAATACGGCTTTTCAGTTCCGCTGGCAAATGTAATTTTTATTACATCTTTAGATTCTATAGTATCTACTGACACATCAAACAATCCCATACAAGAAGGCATAATGTTGTGTTTTAAGCGATCTTTTATTTTGAGCATATCACCATCAATATCAGAAACGCCAATAGGAATACCTGTTTTGTCAATTCCTATATATATTACGCCTCCTTCGTGATAATTCAAAAAAGCAATAGCTTCCTTTTCTAAATTATCTGTAAGTTCTCGTTTATATTCTATACGGTTGGTTTCAGGATTCATAATATAATATTATTTAATATTGTTGAAGAAATTTTTACTTTGTTTTAATTATCTGAACTGCGTAACCTTTATTAATATTTATCTTTATTTAAAAAAAAGAATTTATTAAAACACAAAAATACACTATTTTTATAACTTATAATTTTTTTGATTAATTTATGTAGTTATTCTATTATAACGGAATGCTTGTATTTACTTAATGAAACTTATGTTTATATCTATTTAAAATAGTTTTTATAGATTTGCAATACAAAGGCGATATAATAATTTACAATATGGTAAATTTTAAAAGCATTAAGAAATAACATTAAGAAATCAATTATATTTACATAATAATTCAAAGACTAATGATAACAAAACATCAAAATTTTGATCAATTAATCAATAACATTTATCAAACACATAATGTCTTACAAGAAAATGCAAAGAGGGCGATAAATCAAAATCTAACTATCCGCAATTGGCTTATAGGATACTATATTGTAGAGTATGAACAATACGGAAAAGACAGAGCTAAGTATGGTACAATGCTTTTGGAAGAACTTGCTATAAAATTAAAATCAAAAGGAATTAAAGGATTAAGAAAACGTGAATTAAACACTTGTCGGAAATTTTATATAACCTATCCTCAAATTTGGCGGACAGTGTCCGCCAAATTGAAAGAAGAAAATAATCAATATAGTTTGCCAATAAATATAAATGAAATTGAAATTTCTCAAACAATATCTGTAATAGCCAGCAACGAAATTGAAATTTCTCCCGAAATATTATTATCAAAACTATCTTATTCTCATTTTATTGAATTATTACAATCTGATGACTCTTTAGAAAGATTCTTTTACGAAGTTGAAACAATAAAAAATAACTGGAGTGTTAGAGAATTAGAACGTGCTATTAACACGGCTTTATACGTTAGAACTGGTTTATCTAAAAACAAAAAAGCTATTATTGATAAATTCAAAAATCAAAAACCAGTACAAAGCATAGATATTATTCGTGATCCATACTTCTTGGAATTTCTTGGAATGGAAGAACGTTTAGAATATAGTGAATCAGAATTAGAACAAGCTATTTTAGATCATTTACAAAAATTTTTGATGGAACTTGGTACAGGATTTTGTTTTGAAGCTCGGCAAAAAAGAATCACATTTGACAATACACATTACCATATAGATTTAGTATTTTATCATCGTATCTTAAAGAGTCATATACTGATAGATTTGAAGATTGGCAAGTTTGACCATGCTGATGCTGGACAGATGAATGTTTATCTCAATTATTATAAAAATAATGAAATGTCGGAAGATGACAATCCACCAATTGGACTTATTCTTTGCGGAAGTAAAGGTAAGGCATTAGCAAAATATGCTACCTCAGGAATGGATAATCAACTATTTGTTTCTAAATACTTAATCCAATTACCTGATAAAAACGTTTTGGAAAATTTCATCAAAAAAGAAATTTATAAATAAGATACTTTATGGTAACGGCTTATTATATAATTAATGTAGATTCAAAATGCTTTAATGAACATTTTTTAGAAAATAAAACGAATTTAAAATTTCTTAATCCTCTAACCTCTATCCAATTATTCAAAACACGATCAAAAATTTTTCAATTTTTGAAGCAAGTAATCCTCTCATTGATAAAGAGATTCAAACCATTATCAGCAAGTTATGATGCCTAAATTTTGCGTTCTTTTCCTCTTGCCTTACCATTGGGCGTGAATATCGCAAGGAAATGGCATTAGAAAATGCAGGAAAAAGATAAAAACGCTGTGTTTTTTGTTGTTTTTTGCTAAAAGGGAGCGTTTTTATTCTATTTTTTCTTGCTTTTTTATGGATTTTTCAAAGAGAATTTTCTGAAAAAATTTTATTTTTCGTAAATAGTTTAATCGGATAATAATGATAAAAGATAAAAAATTAATGCTTTTTTATTGTAGTTTAGTTGGTATATTTAGAATAATTAGTAATTTTGCAGCGAAATAGGATAATAGAGTGGGGCGGTGACGCCCCTTTTTGTTTTGAAATATAAGATTTAATGATAGATAAAGATAAGCTAACTAAGGTGGTAGAGGAATATTTAAAGGATGGGGAAATATTCTTAGTGGGCATAAAAATATCAAAGGACAATAAAGTATCCGTAATTATTGATGGTGATAATGGGGTTTTGCTACAAGATTGCATAGACTTATCAAAACATATTGAGAAAAACTTTGATAGAGACAAGGAAGACTTCCTTTTAAGCGTCCTATCCTCAGGAGTTGGAGAGCCACTTGTATTAAAACGTCAATACAAAAAGAATGTTGGAAGAAGAATTTCCATAAAAACAATTGACGAAGAAACAATTGAAGGAAAACTTCTTGAAGTAGGAGAGGATAATATATTAATTCAAACTAAGAAGAAAACTAAGGATAAGGGTGAAAAGGCGGAGGGGTTATCCTTTGAAAATATTAAAGAAGCGAAAATATTAATAACTATATAGTAAATATTATAAATAGTAATATAAATTAAGGCAAAATAATTTTTTTAATTTATGGAAAATCTAAATTTGATTGATACATTTTCTGAGTTTAAAGAGTTTAAGAATATAGAAAGAGAAACTCTTATGCGTATATTAGAAGATGTGTTCAAAGGATTGATGCTTAAAAAATATGGATCTGATGAAAACTTTAACATCATTGTCAATATAGATAGAGGAGATTTGGAAATATGGCGTAATCGTCTAATTGTAGAAGATGGCAGTGTTGAAGATGAAAATACTCAGATCTCATATTCAGAAGCCATAAAAGTGGAACCTGACTTTGAAATTGGAGAAGAATTGACAGAAGAAATTAAGTTCTCAGACTTTAATCGTAGAGACATCCTAACTATTCGTCAAGGCTTGGCATTAAAAATTCAGGACTATGAACGCCTTAATATATACACAAAATATAAGGAAAGAGTTGGGGAAATAATAGTATGTGAGGTCTATCAAGTTTGGAAAAGAGAAATTATGGTTTTAGATGAGGAAGGTATGGAATTATCTTTGCCAAAGACAGAACAAATTCCGGGAGATTTCTATCGCAAAGGAGATACAATAAAGGCAATAGTACTAAGAGTAGAAATGAAAAATGGAGTACCTCAAATAACTCTTTCAAGAACATCTCCTATATTCTTAGAAAGACTTTTAGAACAAGAAGTACCTGAAATATACGATGGATTAATTACAATAAAGGATACGGTTAGAGATCCGGGCGAAAGAGCAAAGGTTTCTGTTGAATCATACGATGATAGAATAGATCCCGTTGGAGCATGTGTTGGTATGAAGGGTAGTAGAATACATGGTATTGTTAGGGAATTAAGAGGTGAAAGTATAGATGTAATAAACTATACTCCAAATATAGACCTTTACATATCCCGTGCATTATCTCCTGCTAAGATAACCAACGTTGTTTTAGATAAAGAAAAGCAAAGAGCAGAGGTTTATATGCCAACAGATCAAGTTTCTTTGGCAATAGGTAAACAGGGAGCTAATATTAAACTTGCAAGTAAGCTAACAAAATATGAAATAGATGTATTTAGTGATACAGATATGGATTATGAAGATGTGGATTTAAGAGAATTTGCAGATGAAATAGAGGCTTGGATAATTGATGAGCTAAAAGCCATTGGTTGTGATACTGCAAAGGATGTATTAAGTTTGACTCAAAAGGAATTGGTTGAAAGAACAGACTTGGAAGAAGAAACAATAGCTGAGGTATTAAAAGTTTTGAAAGCAGAATTTGAAGAATAGAAAACTAAGGAAACTGCAAAAACAATAAATAAATTCAACAATAAAGATACAAAGTAGATGTCAGAAGAGAATAAAAGCATAAGATTAAGTAAGATTTCAAAGGATTTTAATGTGGGAGTCTCCACCTTAGTTGAATATCTTGCTAAAAAAGGTAAGGTTATAGATAATAATCCCAACACAAAAGTTGATGCTGAGATATATGATATTCTTTCTGCTGCTTTTCAATCGGAAAAAAAGGTGAAAGAAGAGGCAAGCAAGCTAACCTTTGTTGCACCTAAACCTGAAAAAATAAAGATTGAAGTAAAACAAGAGCATATAAAAGAAGATGCTATTGAAGATATTGTTGTTGAAAAACCTATTGAAGAAGTTATAATAAAAACAAAAACTATAGAATATAAGGAAGAGACTTCTGAAACAAAGAAAGAAGAATTGCCTCAAAAGAATGAGGTGAAGAAGGAAAAAGAAAAAAATGTTGCATCAACTCCTATAATAGAAAAAGAAAAAGAGAAAAAACAAGAACAAAAAGAAGAAGAGGAAGAAAAACAAGAAATTTCTCAAAAGGAAAATCAAATAAAGACAACAGAACAAGAAGTTTTAGAAGAAAATAAAGAGGAGAAGAAAAACAAAAAAGAGGAAAAAAAGGATGGAGATGAGGTATTGTCCTTTAATATTGTTGGAAAAATTGATTTAAGTGCAATTAATTCAAAAGTAAAACCTGATAGAAAAACAAAGCAAGAGAAGAAAACAGAAAAGGATGAGAAGAGGAAATTAAGTAAGGAAGCAGCCTTTAAGCAGAAAAATAAAAAAGAAGATGATGCTTTCAAGAAAAAGGATACTTACAATAAGGATAATTCTACTTCTTTTGCAGAAGGAAAGGATAATAAAAAAGATGAAAAACCAATAAATGCTTCTGCCCCTACAAAAGAAGCAACAGAGACAAATAAGGATAACTTCATAGAAACACAATATACAAAACTTACAGGACCTAAGGTTTTAGATCAAAAAATTGATTTATCTCAATTCAATAAACCAAAAAAGCAATCATCATCTCAAAATGGTGAGAACAATCAAAACAAGGATAAGAAAAAGAGAAAAAGAATTAAACAGCCTTCAAATAACAATAATTCTCAACAAGGAAATGCTCCTTCTTCACAAGGAAACAAGAATAGGAATAAGAAAGATGATAAGAAAGGAGATTTTCACAATAAGAAAAAGGTAATAAAGAAGGTTGAGGTTAATAGTGAAGAGATAGAAAAACACATAAAAGAAACTCTTGCTCGCCTTTCTCCTTTGGGAAAATCAAAAACTTCAAAACACAGAAGAGAAAAACGTCAAACCATATCTCAACAACACAAACAAGAATTTGAACAAGAGATAGAAAATCAAAAGATATTAAAAGTAACAGAGTTTGTTACAGCAAACGAACTTGCCACAATGATGAATGTACCTGTTACAAAAATCATAGCATCGTGTATGTCTTTGGGTATGTTTGTCTCAATTAATCAAAGAATAGATGCAGAGGCAATACAACTTATTGCAGAAGAATTTGGGTATCAAGTAGAGTTTGTTGGAGCAGAGGTTATAGAAGCATTGGAAAATACAGAAGAGGAAGATAGATTAGAAGATTTAGTACCAAGAGCTCCTATTGTAACTGTTATGGGACACGTAGATCATGGTAAAACATCCTTATTAGACTTTATTCGTAAGACTAATGTAATTGCAGGAGAAGCAGGAGGTATTACTCAACATATAGGAGCATACGAGGTAGAATTAAAAAATAATAGAAAGATAACTTTTTTAGATACTCCAGGTCATGAAGCCTTCACTGCAATGAGAGCACGTGGTGCTAAATTAACTGATATGGCTATTATCGTAATTGCAACAGATGACAGGGTAATGCCTCAAACAATAGAAGCGATAAACCATGCACAAGCAGCAGGTGTTCCAATAATTTTTGCATTAAATAAAATAGATGCTCCGGGGTCAGACCCTGAAAAGATAAAAGCAGAATTAGCTAATATGAATATATTGGTTGAGGATTGGGGAGGAAAATATCAAAGTCAGGAAATCTCAGCTAAAAAAGGTATAAACATAACAGAGCTTTTGGAGAAGGTTCTTTTGGAAGCAGACATATTAGATTTAAAGGGTAATCCTTCAAAAAGAGCAAAGGGAACAGTAATAGAATCTTCATTAGACAAGGGAAGGGGATATATAGCAAAGCTTTTGGTTCAAGATGGAACAATAAGACAGGGAGATTTCCTTTTAGCAGGTTCAGCCTTTGGTCGTGTAAAGGCTATGTATAATGAAAGAAACCAACTAATAAAAGAAGCAGGTCCTTCAACTCCACTATTGGTTTTAGGATTAAATGAAGCTCCTCAGGCAGGAGATAATTTTAATGTTATGTCTTCTGAAAAAGAAGCCAAGGATTTAGCTAATAGAAGAATTCAATTAAAAAGAGAACAAAGTTTAAGAACGAAAAAACATATAACTCTTGATGAAATAGGACGAAGAATCGCTATTGGCGATTTCAAACAATTAGATCTTATTGTTAAGGCTGATGTTGATGGATCAGTAGAAGCACTATCTGATTCCCTACTTAAACTATCTACACCAGAGGTTCAAGTTAATGTAATTCACAAATCCGTTGGTCAAATAACAGAAAGCGATGTTTTGTTAGCAACAGCTTCAAATGCCATTATAATAGGTTTTCAAGTGCGTCCTTCTGTTGGAGCAAGGAAATTGGCAGAAGCAGAACAAATAGACATTAGACTATATTCCATAATATACACTGCAATTAATGAATTGAAAGATGCTATTGAAGGTATGCTTTCTCCTGAAATAGAAGAAAAGATTGTTGCAAACTTAGAAATAAGAGAAGTATTTAAAATCTCCAAAGTTGGATCTATTGCAGGATGTTTCTGTTTGGATGGAAAAATAAATAGAAATACAAAGGTTCGTATAATTAGAGATGGTATTGTTGTCTATACAGGAAAACTTGCATCCTTAAAACGTTTCAAAGATGAAGTGAAAGAAGTTGTTGCAGGACAAGAATGCGGATTAAATATAGAAAACTTCAACGATATAAAAGTAGGAGATATAGTTGAGGGTTACGATGAAATAGAAGTTAAAAGACATCTTTAATCATTAAATACAAAAATCAAGTAAAAATATATTAAATAATATATCTTAATAATAAGAAAACGCCCCTGTAGTTCAACGGATAGAATGGAAGTTTCCTAAACTTTAGATAGCAGTTCGATTCTGCTCGGGGGTACAATTTTTAAAATAATTAGTTAAAAACTATATATTATGGATAGCAATAAAAACAAAGATGATTTTAATTTGAAAAACGCAATTAATTTTATTGTAAAACACTTCTTAGCATTGGCAATAACTTTTATAGTATCTACAATTGTTATAGGAGGTTTATCTTTGCTTTTACCCAATTATTATAAATCCCAAGTAACCTTAATTCCTGCTGATAGTAATGCAGTATCAAAGGCAGTGCTTTCTCAAATGGACAACTATGATGTTTTAAGTTATGGTAAGGAAAAGAATACTGAATACATATTAGAGCTTATAAATTCAAGTACTGTCATTTCAAAAACAATAGAAAAGTTTGAATTGGATAAGCACTATGGAATAGAAAAGGAAGAAGGACAACAAAAGAGCGACAAATTAAATCAAAGACTTGTTTCAAATATAAAAGCAAAAAGAACAGATAATTTAGGCGTAAAAATAACTGTTTGGGATAAAGATCCATTTTATGCTGCAAATATAGCCAACTATATGGTGGAGCAAATGCAAGTTTTAAGAAATGATATGAAAAAGGCTAAGATGGATTCCATAGTTAGTACTCTCATTGTTTCAAATGCAAGATTGAGAAGAGATATAGATATTTTGGCAGATAGTTTATCTGTTTTGGCTCAACAAAGCAAGATGCTTGACCCCGAAAAGATGTCAGATAGATTATCACAAGAACTTGCAAAACAAATAGCCGTAGGAAATCAAGGAGCAATTTCAAGATTGGAAAATAAACTTGCTCAAATTTCAAAGGATGGTCCTAAAATAATAGAAATGAAAGTTCTTTTAGAAAGAAAAACAGAATCATTAAGGATATGGGAAGAAAAGTTAGAGCAAGTCAGAGTTGATGCTCAAAGTAATATTCCTGTTGATTTCATTGTCGATACTGCCTATCCATCACAATTAAAAGATAAACCAAAACGTTCAATCATTGCTATTGTTGGTGGATTGTGCTGTATGCTATTGGCATTGTTCGTTCTAATATTAAAAGATAATAATAAAGCCTAAAAAACAATTAGGATAATGCAATTGGTTAATCAATTATGTGATTATCTTAAAAAACTTTTTTCTCCTATAAAACAATTATGGGGGAAGATAAATGATAATACCAAAACATTTATTATCATATTTTCTCTATGTGCTATATATATAGGAGTAGGTTATTCATATATTGATTATGAATATTACTACTATGGCATAATTCCTCTGCTTTTAGTTGGTTTGCTTCTATACTATTTCCATTTGGATAAGGTGCTTTATCTAATTTGTTTTTTAACTCCTCTTTCAATAAGAATACTTCTTGGTGAGACATTTGCTATGTCAATACCTGTTGAACCTATGTTAATACTATTTTTCTTGTGTTTTATCATAAAAAGTTTTTTAAAAGATGCTTATCCCAAGAAAATACTAACTCATCCTGTTACAATAGCAATATCTTTCTACCTTATATGGATGTTTATAACTTGCTTTTCAAGTACCCATCCTCTTGTTTCCTTCAAATATTTTGCATCTAAACTACTATATATTGTAAGTTTCTATTTTGCAACAATACCTCTTTTTGCAAAGGTTGGAAATATAAAAACAATGTATTGGTCTTATAGTGCAACACTTTTATTGGTTGTCTTCTATGCAACAATTAGTTTTGCATCAAAGGGCTTTGAATTTAATGATTCCTTCTATTCAATGCAACCTTTCTATAATGACCACACAGCATACGGAGCCATACTTGCCATGTTTTTAATTCTTGTTTCCTATTTTCTTTTCTTTGAAAAAACAACAATAATTAAAAAAATAATATATTTTATTTTCTTCTGCGTTTTCCTAATGGGCTTGGCTCTTTCTTATTCTCGTGCAGCTTGGCTTAGCGTTTTGCCCGCCTTTGGTGTGTTTTTAATATTAAAACTAAAAATAAAATTCAAGTATATCATATATGCTTTTTCCCTATTTGTTATAGTATTTTTTGCTTTTAGGGGAACGATAATGGAAAAGATTTCAGGCAATGAACAAGACTCCTCTGGAAATATATCAGAGCACATTTCCTCAATTTCAAATATTAGTACCGATGCCTCAAATGTGGAAAGACTTAATCGTTGGGCTTGTGTTTTTAGAATGTTTGATGAAAAACCTATTTTAGGATGGGGTCCTGGAACATACCAATTTGAATATGCAGCTTTTCAAAAGTCCTATCAACTTTCTACAATAAGTACTAATGCAGGAAATCTGGGTAATGCCCATAGTGAATACTTTGGTCCCTTGGCTGAAAGTGGTATTTTTGGAATGTTAAGTTTTATAATAATTGTATTAGTTGTTATCTATGTAGGCATACAAACCTATAATAAAACCCAAGATAAGCAAGAGGCTAACTTAGCTCTATTTTTAACTATGGCTTTAATAACATATTATATACATGGAGGATTAAATAATTTTCTTGATACAGACAAACTATCCATTCCTTTTTGGTTTTTCACCTCTGCAATTGTATCTTTAAATATTTATTCTAAGAAAAAGTCGGCAACCGACCTTTAATTTTCCTTACGGAAGTAAAAAATAAATTTCTATATTAATTTTTTTACATAAATAAAACGTTGTTTGTCGGCAACCGACCTTTAATTTGTCCTGACGAAAATATAGTTTTTATAAAATAAATTCTTGTTTGGAAAAATTAAAACGGGGAAAAAATTTTTTAAAACGGCGTTTTGCCTTTTTGGTAATTTATTTTGGTGAAATTCAGAAAATAATTTGCTCATCCTACTCAAAAAATTGAAAAAACTAATATAAAAATTAAAAAAAAATACAATAGAATAATAAAATTTTTTAAACAACGTTTAATGGGGCAAACATTAGATTGTATATGGCAAGTAAAAGATTTGATTGAATTAATTTTATGATATTTTTATCCTTTTTTATAAAAAAAGCATCCTAAAAATTGTTATGTAAAATAAAAGGTCTATCTTTGCCGAGTTAAAAATTTAATAACGTTTTAAAAAAAATTATAAAAAATGAAAAAGTTACTTTATTTATTTATTGGAGTGTTTGCCTTAGCCTCATGTAGCGTTAAGGACGATACAGATCAAAACACTCGAGATGCAAGTAAATTTTCTCTTTCTGAGGAAATAACAGTAAATGTTAAAACAGCTACCGATGGCGCTTTATGTTATCTTTATGTAGGAAATCCTTATGAAGATGGTCATATTGCAAAAGAACCTGTTCTTACTGCACAAGCACCCTTTAATGTAAAGGTTAGAATACCTAAATCAACAGAAACATTGTATTTGATGTGCAATGGGGAAATGAAAACATTTCCTAAGGGTAATATAAAAGTAAGTGAAACAGCTAAGAAAGACGGATACGTTCTTACTGATGCTTTAAAAACAGCTGTTAATAATTTATATCCAGAAGGAGATCATTCAATTTACGATCCTCCAAAATATACTTTAAGTTCAGACTTAGTTATTGGAGATTCTGCAACAGAAGTTTGGATTACCTTTGTTGGAACAGGTGGTTCAACTTATGACAACGCCCTTTACTACTATGTTTACACTGATACAACAGATGTAATTGAACCTATAGCATTGGAAGGTTTTGAAGGAAATCAAAATGTAGGCTCAACAGTAAAATTACCTGGTGTTTTCCAAAATTGTAAAATAGGTTTTGCTTGTAGATGTGTTTCTCCTGGTGGATCACAATTTGATTACCTAAAATATTCAACACCTCATTACAATATGTTATATAATAACCAATATGTATCATCAGGTGTTATGAGAACATTGAATTATCAAGGTAACGTATATCAAACTCTTGGTATGGAAGATCAACTTCCTGGTGAATGGTTTGATCAAGATTACAACGACTTGTTGTGTTTAATTGAATCAACACCTGTTGCTACTCCTGAAAATCCAATAGATCCTCCAACAATTGACCCAGGTAAGGTCGTTTGGCAAGGAATGTGGTTATTTGAAGATAACTATCCAGAAGAAGGAGACTATGATTTCAATGATGTAGTTGTTAAGTTCCGTATTGAAACCCCTGTTGAACCAGAAAAAACAGAAGCAATAGCTTACTTGGAAGTAGCTGCAATTGGAGCAGGATTCCATAATAATTTTGGTATTAATGGTAAAACTTACCTTGAAGACTTAACAGGATTTGTTAATGTACATGCTGATGAAGATAAAGTTCCAACACAAGTTATACAATTCCCTATTCCAAAGGCAACACGTTATGTTCCTATGTTGAATAATGGTTATGCTACATTCAATTTGGATACTTATAATGATAATAATTTAAGATTCCCTAATGTATTTGAAATACCTGATGCTAACTACAAATGGTGTTTGGAATCAATAAGAATAGACTCTGCTTACACAAGATACAATGATTGGGTAAATAGCGGTTGTACAACAAATACTGATTGGTACACAGGACCAAGAAATGATAATATGGTTTTTATGAAGTAGTCAATGCTACAAAATAAATAATAATATTAATAAAAATAAAAAAGGCACAAGTTTTTTTGTGCCTTTTTTGTTTTTATATGACAACAATGATAAAATAAGTTTATTTTGATAATATAATCTTTCCAGACTTTATTACCTTGTTTTGCGTATTTGTTATTCTATAATAATATGCTCCTGAAAAGAATTTTCTTGTATCAATATTTGTTTTGCTATTATTTAATTCTTGTGATAGAACATTTATTCCTTTATTATCATAAAGAGTAAAAGTAAGTATCTCTTTGTTTTCTAATAAACAATCAATAATTATATAATCTTTTGCAGGATTTGGATGAATCTTTATTTTATTTTCATTATTATTTGCATCTATTAATCCAGAATTAAAGCATTGCTTTTTGAAACTATCTACTTGTCCATAGATAATACCATTACTATTTACAATAAAAGGTTTAAAGAAATAGGTAGTATCACAAAGAATACTATCAAAAGATATTTCATAGTTATAAACTCCTTGTCCTTCTATAAAAGTAGAAGAAATAATATTACATAAAGGATTATTAATATCCAATAAAGAAGAATCACTTTTAATATAAACAACACCCAAACTATCAGGTAAAGGATAACCTAAATCCAAAGGGAATATAGAAATATTCATTGAAGAAGTTATTTCATTATATTCAGCATTAGTCGCCTCAACAATAGCATCTCTTCTATAAACTAAGGTATCTAATATTGGAAAGATACATAAGGTGCTATACTTGGAAGCAGAATCAAAAACAAAATTTGCTGTTAGCATTTCAGAAAATGAACTCCACTTATTACCATTTAATGCACTTGGAAGTTCTGTAACAAAACAAGTATCATTACTAAAAAAAGATAATATATGTAATTCTATTAAACAACTACCATAATAAGGAACTGTTACACTTGCATAAAACTTAGAGGGAGTAATAAATATAGTTGAATCAAAGAATAATTCTCTATAAGCATTAGCTACTCCATTGTTTATAAGGTAAGCACTTGTTGTGTCATATCTTGTTTGTGCCAATACATTATATGCAGAATCTCTTATTTGAAAATAATATGCACTATCTTGATAAGGACTTTCTCTTTCGCAAAATACATCTTTCTCTATAAAATAACCAACTACTGCTACTCCTTTTATTGAAATTACTGAATCAATAAAATATGGTTGAGCTAATGAAGTAAAGTAAGTAAGCTCAGGCAGCCCTCCTTGACCTTCAAAACCAATAGTAGGAGATCCTATATATGCAGGAGCATTATTGTGAGTAGGATCAAACCAATCCATATAAAACTCGGAAGGATCAACAGGTAATGATGCACATCCCTGATCAAAAAATTCAGGGAAAAGCCAAGAATCATAATGTTCAGGAGGCCAAGAGCCATCTATCTGACTCATTAAAGCACCTGTGCAAAATAAAAGACTAATTAATATTATTATTTTTTTCATGATTATGTTTTTATTATTCACAAATAGTATTTATAATTTTATAATCCAAATGCACACTTTCTATTTCCCAAGAATAACCATTATGATACAATCTATCAACAGAATTTAAAGGAGAAAAAAATTCTACTGTATCCATCATGTCTAAGCCTTCATCTAACATATTATTGCAAATAGTTGAATCTATATCAGTAGGATCACCTTTAAAAATATTTATATTATGATTAGAAGCTCTAATTCCTGATAATAAAATTTTTGTTCCACTACTTTTAGCAATAGAGTTAAAAGTCCAATGCGGCATAAAAAATGAATTTAGATGATAACCAAATCTTACTCCTAAATCAATATCTAATGAACGTATAGAATTTGAAGGTGGTTGTAATGAAGTTAATGGAGCATTATCTTCTAAAATTAAAATTGAATGATTTGGTGAATTATTATTCGGATAATACAGCATCAAATCTCTTATTGATGCCAATCCTATAGGATAATTTCCATACAATCTTCTTTGATGAATTGTAAAAGGATTTGCGTCTATATCTATTGCAAATATAACTGTCATTTCAACGTTTGATATACCTGTAGTAGTTCGCATAATTCCTGCCAATGCAATATATTTTGCAATTAATGAATCTGCAATTAATGGATATGGAGCACGTATTGACATATTAGAAGCTATAGAATAATATCCTCCAGTATTAGAAGTAAGATTAAACATATTGAATTTTCTTACAAATATATAACCAAAATTATTAATAGGGTTTCTTCCTATTACATAAATATTATTTGTTTGAGGAATTTGTGCTGTGTCTCGCTTTATTATAATATCATCCAAAATCTCATAAGAATTAGTATCAGCATAAAAAAACATAGTATCTAAATATCCATCATAATAGCATAACACATCTCTACTTCCAACACTTGGAGCCTCAGGTCCTATACCTACAATATTTATTTTATTTGTTGTTGCATGTCTATAAATCTCCATTTTATTTACTGTTGTCATTGGTTTTGTGTAATAATAATGGAATCTATGATTAACAAATAAATCATTTAAACTCGCATAAGCAAAAAATCCAAGCGGAGGACCTACAGATTCAGTCTCTCCTCCACAAAACCATATCTTATCTTCAAATATTTTGAAATCTTTAATTGTATCTGTTGGGTTTAACATTGCTTGCCTAACAGTATCATTACCTTCTATTATAAGATAAAAATCATAATGACTACCATCTGCAGCACGAGACAAAACAATTAAAGTATCTTGATTCCAAACTTCAATTTGTTGATCAAATTTAGTACCAAGCCCACTTATCTCTTTGATGATACTTTTCATTCCAAGATTTTGTCCGAAAGCATTAATAACTATTGTAATTAATGCAAAGAAAACAATTATTTTTTTCATTTTTTAATATTTTTTTAGTTTAATTAAAATAAAGTTTTTTCATTTGTTTGGTTTTTATTTATTTTTTTTCTGTTTTTTTGGACAAAACTTATTTTTACACAAAATAAGCCTTGCCCATTATAGTGCTAAATTTGTTTTGCACAAAAGGAATATACTTTTAAAATGTATAAATTGGTTTAATATAAATTCTTTATTTGATAAAATACATCTTAATTTATAGGAGTATGTATTAGACAAAAGGGTATTAGTCCTTTTAAAAAGGAAGTAAAGTTTATGAAGAAGAATACTAATGAATTTCATATTTTTTACTTTTTTATTGGAGACAAAATTATAAAATTTATTCAATAGCAACCAAGTTTTTAACAATTTTTTAATCAAATTAAAATTTAATAGCCTGCAACCGATCTTTATTTTATCCTAATTCAATAGGGACAATCAGCAAAGGAAATCACACAAAACAATCAATAATAAGCGGATTTAACCCCTTGTAAGCATTGTTTCTTTAAATAAATTCCCATTATTTGCGTATAATATTATTTTTACAAGAAGATGAATCCCATTGTTTTGATATATGAAAAATGTAATTTCAAAAAATATTTAACATTTTTTCCTTCAAATGTTAAAAGTCCAAACCTCCCAAATTGGAAACCCCCATTTGCATATATCAAATCTTTTTTGTACCTTTGCCAAAAGCAATCGCTTTTAAGGCAAAAGCATAATAATTTCCACATAACTTATATTTATTTTTTATTGTAAGATAATCATCTTATTATTAAGTTATTACCTCCGACTAAAACTTCGTTTTAGAAAAATAAAACGAGGTTTTAGGAAATTATTTCTTCGTTTTAGCAAAATAAAACAGCGTTTTATTTTTGGAAAATTAGGTTTTCGTTTTTTTAATTAAAAATATAGAAAAACGGATTAAAATTTGCTTGTAGTGTGTTGAGGATTAATTGATTAAAAATTTGACAAAATTTTAACAAATTTTGGTGCTCTAAAATTGAAAAATTGAGTGAAATGTTAAAAATTCGGCAAATTTTGTGTTTTTTTGATGAAAATATGTTAAAATTTGTCAAAAAATGGGGTTGGAAATGTTAAAAAAATTTGAAAAATGAAAAAGCTAAAAAATGGTGTATTTTTTTCCCTATTGTTTTTTCTAAAAATATTCCTTAGAATAAAAAATTTGATTTAATCTTTTAGAAAAAAGAGAAATAGGAAAAAGTGAGATTATATTTTAAAAAGGTGGAATAATTTATTATAAACCTTATATTTATTAGCAATAATAAGGAATTAGGAGGTATTTTTTTTAGAAAAATAAAAATAAATTCACAATATAATAAACTACAAATTTGTTTGTTAATGAAATAATATTACTTTTGCAAAAAATTTGCTAAGGATTTTTAATATATAATTAAGTTTAATTTTAATATTTACAAGACAATGTATTGGACATTAGAACTTGCATCTAAGTTAGAAGATGCTCCATGGCCTGCAACTCGGGAAGAGTTATTGGATTATGCTCAAAGAAGCGGAGCGCCATCAGAAATTATAGAAAATCTTACAGAAATGGAAGATGAAGGAGAAACATACGATAGTATAGAAGATATATGGACGGACTATCCGACTAAGGAAGATTTCTTTTTTCACGAAGACGAATATTAAAAAAAGATGAAAAAAATAATTGCCTTTCTCATTTTAGTTTCATTAAATAGCCTTGTCTTTTCACAAGATGTGGGATTATTGATGAAAAGTTTTATTAGTAGCAATAAAACAAAGGGAGATTTATCATTTCCTCAAAGATATTCTATAAAAAACCTTAATAATGAGGATTACTTATCTGTAATCTTAAAGACAGATAAAAAGGTTTTTGATAAGGAAAGTATTGAAAAATTGGGCTGCATCATTCGTTCCGATATAGGAGGCATCCTTTCTGTTAATGTTCCTGTAGATATGGTTGAAAAACTGCAAAATATTAAGGGAATAATCGCTATGGAAGCATCAAAAAAGATTGGAGGCGTTTTTTTAGATAAGGCAACGAGTGATGTTAGCAGCGATTTGGTTTGGCAGGGTTATTCCCTTGCTCAGGGATATTCAGGAAAGGATGTACTAATTGGTGTAACAGACTGGGGATTTGATTATACCCACCCTATGTTTTATGATACTTCAATGGTTAATTATAGGATATTTGCTGCTTGGGATCAGTTTGCAACAAGGGGACCAGCACCACAAGGGTTTAATTATGGCACATTGTATAATACAAAGCAAGATTTACTTTCGGCACAATGCGATACCTTCAATATTTATAATCATGCCTATCATGGCTCTCACGTTGCTGGTATTGCCGCAGGTGGAGGTGCTGGAACAAAATATCGTGGTGTAGCTTATGATGCAAACCTTCTTTTTGCCACATTCCTAATCGAAGAGGCTGCTGTTTTGGATGCATACGTATGGATGCGTGATGTAGCAAAACAAGAGGGCAAACGTCTTGTTATAAATGGAAGTTGGGGTTTGTATCATTTTGGAGCTATGGATGGGACTTCTTTATTTGATCAGGCAATAGATTCGTTATCCTTAAATGATAGTATAGTTTTTGTTACAAGTGCGGGCAATAATGGGACGGAAAAGTTTCACCTATTGGCAGAATTTGATAATAATGACACAGTGACAAGCGTAATTGGATTTGATAAGTTAAATTCCAATGCAGATTATTGGGGAGAAAGCATAACAATGACGGGGGATAGTACTGATAGATTCTCCTCTTGTTTGGAAGTTTATAATAATCTGGGAGAACTTCTATTTAGAACTTCTTGGGTAAATACTCTTGATGAGGATTTTATTTTAGATACCGTTGTATTTGTTGGTGGAGATAGTGTGTTTTATAGGGCAAATTCCAAAACAACATCCCTAATACAAGCACGTCCTTCAACACAATGGGAGGTAAGAAACAATAATGTTAGAACTACAAACAACTATATTGTTCTTTCAATTATTTCTCCCACTGGAAAGGTTCATTGTTGGAATGTAGCAGAACTAACAACGGGTGTTGGCAATTGGGGATTGGATTTTTTAAGATATAATGCTAAGGATGTAGGAGGAGATAGTAATTATGGAATAGGTGAGCCTGCTGTTTGCAAGAGTGCAATTTCTGTTGGTGCATATCTATCTCAACCAAGAGGAACCTATATTGGGGGAACAAGATCCAGCTTTTCAAGTATTGGACCAACTATTGACGGAAGACTAAAACCTGAAATTTCAGCTCCCGGACAAGGAATGTATTCTTCAATATCTTCTTTTGCAACTGATGATTTCTCATCATATAACTTAGTTAATTTTGAAGGAAGAGACTATCCTTTTGCTCCGCTTTCGGGAACAAGTATGTCCTCTCCTATGGTGACAGGAATAGTTGCCCTAATGCTTGAAGCTAATAGGACATTAACGCCAGAGAAGATAAAGGAAATAATAATTGAAACAGCAAGAAAGGATAATTACACAACAGAAAATCTACCAAATTATCTTTGGGGTTATGGAAAGATTTCAGCTATTGATGCAGTTAAGAATGCAGAAATTTTAATTTCCTTAGATAAGGAAGCAGAAAAGAATTGTGATATTAAGGTATTCCCTAATCCAACAACTGATTATTTGAATATAGAATCAGGAGATATTATTGATTATATGAGGATAACAGATGCTCTATCAAGAGTTGTTATGGAAAAAAGTATGAAAACTACAAGTCAAGAAATAGATATTTCTTCATTAGAAAAGGGTATATATGTCCTATCCTTAAAAAGGGGAGATAGACTTTATAATTATAAAATAGTAAAAAGATAGTATCAGCAACAAGGAATAAGAAAAAAAATATGTACCTTTGACGTCTGATTTTTAATGAAAATAAAACAAATTTTAATAATAAAATGAACATTCCAGAAAACTTAAAGTATTCAAATGACCATGAATGGTTGAGAATTGAAGGTGAAGAAGCTTTCGTTGGTATAACTGATTTTGCACAACATGAATTAGGAGATATAGTTTTTGTTGATGTAGATACAGTTGGAGAAACCTTAGATAAGGAAGAAACTTTTGGTTCTATTGAAGCGGTGAAAACTGTTTCAGACCTAATGATGCCTGTTTCAGGGGAGATATTAGAATTTAATTCAGCTTTGGAAAGCAATGCCTCAGCTATTAATTCAGATCCTTATGGAGAAGGTTGGATAGTAAAGATTAGAATTACATCCTTAGAAGAGGCAGATTCACTAATGGATCAAGCCGCTTATTCTTCTTTTATTGGATTATAAGGATTTCCCTTAGCAAAACAATAAAAAAAAGATGCTTAATTTCTTTAAGCATCTTTTTTTATTTGTATTCTTTTCAAAAAGATTTTAATTTTCTTTCTTTACATAAAACTCGTCATCCAAAGGTCTTTTATCTTGAGGTTTTGGAATAAGAACTTTGTGAGATAGTTTATACTTTCCTGTCTTTTTATCTATGTCAATAAGTTTTACTCTTATCTTATCCCCTGTTTTTAGAATATCTTCTACATTATTTACTCTTTGCCATGAGATTTCAGAAACGTGTAATAAGCCATCCTTTTGAGGAAGAAACTCAACAAAAGCTCCAAAAGGTTGAATGTTTTTAACAACACCATCATATTCTTCTCCTATTTCAGGAACTGCTGTTATTGCTTTTATTCTTGCCAAAGCTGCATCTATTCCTTCCTTATTAACAGATACAATATCTATAACTCCAACATCTCCCTTTTCTTCTATAACTATAACTGTGTTTGTTTCCTTTTGAAGTTCTTGAATTATCTTTCCACCAGGACCAATAACTGCTCCAATAAATTCTTTTGGTATTGTAATTTTAACAACTCTTGGTACATGAGGCTTGTAATCTTCTCTTGGTTTGTCAAGAGTTTGTTCTATTATATTTAGGATATGCATCCTTCCTTGGTTAGCTTGGTTTAGTGCCTTTGCTAATATCTCGTAGGAAAGTCCATCGCACTTTATATCCATTTGACATGCAGTAATACCATCTTTAGTTCCTGTCACCTTAAAGTCCATATCTCCTAAATGGTCTTCATCTCCTAAAATATCTGAAAGCACAGCCCACTTTCCGTCCTTTGCAATTAAGCCCATAGCAATTCCAGATACAGGTTTTTTGATTTGAACACCTGCATCCATAAGAGCTAAACATCCTGCACAAACAGTAGCCATTGATGATGAGCCGTTGGATTCTAAAATGTCGGAAACAATTCTAATTGTGTATGGACATTCTTCTTGTGAAGGAAGAACTTGTTTAAGTGCTCTTAGAGCTAAATTGCCATGTCCAATCTCTCTTCGTGAAACTCCTCTATTTCCCTTAACCTCTCCTGTTGCAAATCCCGGAAAATTGTAGTGTAGGATAAAGTTATTCTTTCCCTCTATCATAGCTCCGTCAATGATTTGCTCATCTAATTTGGTTCCTAATGTACATGTGGTTAAGGATTGTGTTTCTCCACGAGTAAAAACAGCTGAGCCATGAGGAGAAGGCAAGTAATTAACCTCTGCCCAAATAGGTCTTATCTCGTCCAATTTTCTTCCATCCAAACGAGATCTTTCATTTAAGACCATATCTCTCATAGCTTCTTTTTCCACATTATGGAAATATCTATCTATAAGCGGTTGTTTTTCTTCTAAGTCTTCTTCTGCAATTGTATCAACGAAGGCTTGTTTTATTGCTTCAAAGCCTTCTTGCCTTTGAGTCTTTGAGGCAATACCTTCTTTTGCTAAGTCGTAGCATTTTTGATAGGTTTCTCTATGAATATCTTCTTTTAATTGTTCGTCATTTACCTCGTGAGAATATTCTCTTTTTTCAGTTTTTCCAACCAATTCTTCCAATTGACTAATTGCCTCGCATTGTAGTTTGATTGTATTGTGAGCAAATTTCAAAGCATCAAGCATTGTGTCCTCTGAAACCTCTTTCATTTCCCCCTCAACCATCATTATATTGTCTTTTGTTGCTGCAACAATCAAATCTAATTCTGCTTTTTCGGTATCTTCTATTGAAGGGTTTATTACAAATTCTCCATTAATTTTGGCAACTCTTACCTCTGAGACAGGACCATTAAAAGGTATGTCTGAGACAGCCAAAGCTGCTGAGGCTGCAAGTGCAGCTAAAGCATCGGGAGGCGTTGTTTTGTCCCCTGAAATTAATGTTATTTGAACTTGAACTTCTGCATGAAAATCCTCAGGAAATAGAGGGCGAAGTGCCCTATCAACTAAACGAGCTATTAATATTTCATATTCCGAAGGGCGAGCCTCTCTTTTGAAAAATCCACCAGGGAAACGCCCAACGGAAGCGTACTTTTCTTGGTATTCAACTGTCAAAGGCATAAAGTCAATGTTTTCTCCTGCCTCTTTTTTTGCTACAACTGTTGCGAGCAACATTGTATCATTCATTCTTACAACAACAGATCCATCGGCTTGTTTTGCTAATTTACCTGTTTCAATTTCAATTTGTCTTCCGTCTTCTAAGGAAAAGACCTTTTTAATTCCTTGCATCTTCTATTTTTATTTATCATCTCTCTAACGGGAGCCTCGTTAGATACTTTTATTTTTTGCTCCAACCAATAAGGAGTATATACAAAATATATACAAAAAAAGGCAATTAGAAGCTAATTGCCTTTTTATATTGTCTTGATATTAATTATTTCCTAATACCAAGTTGTTTTATCAATTCACGATACTTTACTATATCTTTTTCTTTTAGATAATCTAACAAACGTCTTCTCTTTCCAACCAATCTTACCAAAGAACGTTCTGTAAATTTATCGTTTTTCATTTGACGAACGTGTTGTGTTAGATGTTGTATTCTGAATGTGAATAACGCTATTTGTCCTTCTATAGAACCAGTATCTGCTTCTGATTTGCCGTATTGTGCAAAAATTTCTTTTTTCTTTTCAGCGTCTAAATACATATCTTTTTTACCTTTTGTTGTTACCTTTTATAAATTTATTTGAGTTTGCAAAAATAGGAATTAATTTGTTATCTCCAACATTTTATATATTTTTTTTGCTTTTTCTATGTCTTTTTTTCTTAACCCAACCCTTTTTTATAATAAAATAACATAGCAATAGGGCAAGCAAAATTCCTACCTCATCGGCAATAAAATCTCTAAAATCACCTGTGCGATTGATAATAGAAGCAAATATATATTGCATTACCTCTGTTATAATTCCAAAAAAAGAGGCAATAATAAAAACTTTTATCATTGAAGCCTTGAAATGTTTTTCCCAAGAGAAAAGCCAAAAAAGAAAAAAAGAAAATCCACCAAACATTATTGAATGAACAACCTTATCCAAAAAAGGAATATTAAAAAAGAAACTTAAATCCTTTGGCATAGAATCCGCAGGCAATAAAATTCCATAGAACATTAATGCACTCCAAATTGCAAAAAGAGATATGTTTAATTTTCTATTCATATTTTTTTATAAGATTCCCTATTAATATGTTTAAGAATTTTTATCATTAATTGAAACCAACACCTTGTCAATTCTTGCTATATCCATATCCATTATCTCAAAACAAAACATTTCCCAATAAACCTTATCCCCTTCCTTAGGAATTCTTCCCATAAGATCAAGGATTAATCCACTTAGAGTGTTGTATGACAATTCAGGATACTTATCTTCCAAAGCAAAATAGTGAAGAAAGTCAAAGAAAGGATATTGTCCATCAACCAAAAACGTATTATCATCCCTCTTTATTAGCTCATACTCATTTTCAGATGCTCCAATTTCATCAGCAGAACCAACTAATGATTCCAAAATATCGTTCATTGTCACCATGCCAATTATTAGACCAAACTCATCAATAATCATAGCATAGCTTATCTTCTTTTCTTTAAAGACCTCCAATGCGTGATATGCACTTGAACTTTCAGGAATAAATTGAGGTTCTCTTACAATATCTTTTATTGAACCCTCACTTTTGTTGAACATATCCTGCAAATAGACAACTCCAACAATATTATCCAAAGATTTATCTGCAACAGGATATACATAATGTATATGAGATTCTATCTTTTTTGTGATTTCCTTATAACTATCATTTACATCTAACCAATCAAAATCATTACGATGAGTCATCAAAGATGAGATATCCCTATCTCCTAACGAAAATACCCTTTCAACAATGTCTTGTTCTATTTCTTGAATTTCCCCCTCTTCTGTACTTTCATTAATGATTTGCTTTATCTCATCCTCTGTTATAACCGAATTATCATTTGATTTTATTCTAAAAATTTTCATAAGAGAATTTGTGCTAAAAGAAAGTAGTAGGACAAAAGGATAGGTTATCTTTGTTAGAAAGTTCATAAAGGAGATTAATTTGCTTGCTATCTTTTCTGGATTATTTAATCCCACCTTCTTAGGAAAAAGTTCTCCCAAAACCAAAGTTAGAAATGTTATTACAACAACAACTAAAACATTTGATGCTATTGCAGAATAGTATCCAAAACCTATACTTTCAAAAAAATCTTTTAGGGGAATGGTAAGACTTTTTCCTGAATACAAACCCGTAATTAGCCCAATTGTTGTTATTGCTATTTGAACTGTTGATAGGAAATATTCGGGATGCTCTGCTGTTTTTAGGATTTTCTTAGCACGAGTATCACCTTTTTGTTTTAGAGCTTCAAGTTTTGATTTTCTTGATGAAACAACGGCAATTTCAGCCATTGAAAATAATCCATTAACTATAATTAGTGCTAATATAATAACAATTTCCACTATTTTATTTATTTCTTATTGGTTTTTTATTCTAAGAGTTATTTATTTTTTTTGCAACTTGCAAAATTACATATTTTATAGTACATATAGACAAATATTGCTTTTAAAGCTATATTTCCAAAGGTTTTATTTGCCATTTTACTATAAAATTTGCCATTTTTTTAACTTTTTTCTTATAAAAAGCTATATTTCTATAAGATATTTATTATTTTTATGGCAAATCAAGGTTATAAATAAGGGAGTTTTATAAAAAAGTCGGCAACCGACCTTTATTTTTCCTAACGGAAGTCGGGATATTATATTTATACATTAATAATTCAATAAAAATAAAACGCTGTTTGTCGGCAACCGACTTTTATTCGTCCTTACGGAAGTCTGGTTTTATATTTATACATTAATAATTTCATAAAAATAAAACGCTGTTTAAAAAAATTATTTCTTCGTTTTAGTAAATTAAAACGCTGTTTTTTCTCTACTATTTTATAGTTATTTTTCTTTAAATTAAGGTATTTTTTATTCTTTTGTTGTATTTTCTTCCTCTGGAACGAGGACTGATGTATCTTTTGGTGAGGTTTCCTTATTTTTTGGAATAAATGCAAACCAAATAAGTAGGATTATGCCAATTGTTATTGAAGCATCTGCAATATTAAAAACTGCATTGAAGAATTGGAAATGATTTCCTCCAATAATTGGAATCCACTCTGGGAGGGTTGTATTTATTATTGGAAAATAGAACATATCTACAACCTTGCCAAAAAGAAAGGGTGCGTACCCTCCTTGAAATATTGTTGCAACATTAAACAAGGAACTGCTTGAAAATATTAAGCCATAGAATAGAGAATCTATAATATTTCCAACAGCACCTGCAAATATTAGAGCCATAGAATATATAAGCAGTTTTGGCTCTTTCTTTTTTATAATCTTTCTTAGGTAAATAAATATTAGGATAGATGCAATAATCCTAATTAGAGTAAGGATAAGTTTTCCCCAATTGCCGCCAAAGGACATACCAAAAGCCATTCCTTCATTCTCCAAAAAATGAATCCTACACCAAGAACCAATTAAATTAATCTCCTCTCCAATACTAAAGTTGAGTTTTATAAAAAATTTTAATGCTTGATCAACTATTAGGATTAAAAAAATTAGGATTAGGGGTTTTTTCATTTAATTTTTCTTATTTTCTTTAGAAACTTTATCTTTATTTTTTCCTGAAAATGCAGATAAATTCTTTAATTTCTTTCTTTGTGCTTCAAGATTTTTTGCCTCAACAGTAAGTGTTGCATGAGGAACTAAACGAAGTCTTTCCTTAGGAATTAATTCCCCACTTATACGACAAATACCATAGGTTTTGTTTTGTATTCTTACTAAGGCAGCTTCCAAATCTTTTATAAATTTTTGTTGCCTTGCAGCCATGCTTGCGTTGTATTCCTTAGATTGAACACTGCTTCCTTCTTCCAATATCTTAAATGTAGGAGAGGTATCTCCTAAATCGTTTGCATCATTTGAAAAAGCCTCTAAAAGCATTGCAAGATTTTCTTTTGCCTTTTCTAATTTCTCTTCAATAATAAGACGAAATTCATTTAGTTCTTCATCAGAATATCTTCTGGTAATTTTTTTCTCTTGGCTCATAATAAACTTTCTTTAAAAATTATTAAAAGAATTATAAATCAACACTGCAAAGATATATATTTATTTTGTCTTTTTTAAATGTTTCATCTTTTCTTTGCCAATAAAAAGATTTATAACTACAAGAATAAATGAAAAAGCATAGACTCCCATAATTCTTTCTAACATTGCCTCAAAAAGAAAACCAATTGCAAAATTTATTAATATTATGACTAATACATAATGTTTAGACCTAATAGCATAAATTATTGGAATTATAAATAGAGAAAGCAAAACCAAAAGTCCAATTCCTCCAATGGAAAGAGCGGTTTGGAAGAATTGATTGTGGGCATTTAATGAATTTAAATATGAATCCCTACTATCTTTTAATCTACTTTTTAAAACATCTTTTGCATCTCCTGAGCCATATCCAAATATTGGGGATTGAACAAAAAGATTGATACTGCTTTTATATAAATCCAATCTTTCAGAGGTGCTATTATGTGTTTTTTTTGTATCATTTTCTTCTTTTATTACCTCTATTGCATTTACATATCTGCCATTTAAAGCCTTTACATTAAAGTTTAGGAAAAATGAAACAACAACTAATAAAAGTACAACAATCGAATAAATTCTTTTTTTCTTAATAAACCAAATATCCCACACTATAAACAAAAGAGAAATTCCCAATAGGATAATTCCACTTTTAGATTGTAGCATAAATATGAATACTCCAATTATTGCAATTAATGTGGCTTTTATTCCATTAATGCAATTGATGATTTTAAAAAATGAAATTGATAATGGAAGTTTATATAATAGGACTATGGATATTGAAGCAAATAAAGATAAATAGGAAGGGTGATTAGGAGAAGATAGTCTAACGTATGTTAAATTATATAGTAAGTCAAAGGAAGAATTATTCCAAGAAATTATTCCCTTAGTAAAACAAAAGATAATATTTATTAATAGACCAAAAACAATAACCCAAGAAATTATATTAAAATTCTTAGTAGAAAAAATATGTTTTGGCACAAAGAAAAATAGGAAAGGGAATATTATAATTGGAAGTTTTACCTCTAAATCAAATAATGCTTCCTTTGTATTTTGAGAATAGAAAGTGCCAATAATATATAGCAAGTACAGAACAATCAATAGGGAATTAGTCCTATTGAAATTAAACTCTGGTTTTTTTGCATTAAGGATATAGTATAATATTATAGAGAATGCAAAAAGGGTTATGGAAAGAGATTTGAATATAGTGGGAAGATAAATTGATAGAGAGCAAATAATAATTGATGCAATTAGAATATTGTCTTTAAATTTTTGTAAGTAATAATTCATAAAGTAATTTAATTAATTTGCAAAAATAGACATTTTGAATAAATGTTTATATATTTGTAGCTTGTAATTAAGTTTTAGAATTAAAAATTCTTTAAAATGAAAGTTGTGATATTTGCAGGTGGAATGGGAACACGTATATCTGAGGAGTCTCATTTGAAACCTAAACCAATGATAGAAATTGGAGATAAGCCAATACTATGGCATATTATGAAAATATATTCCTTCTATGGCTTTAATGAATTTATTATTTGCTTGGGCTACAAGGGGCATATAATAAAGGAATACTTTATAAACTACTTCCTATATAATTCAGATGTTACAATAGATCTTTCTTCTAATGAGGTGGAGATTCACAAATGTTTTTCCGATAATTTCAAAGTTACTTTGGTTGAAACAGGATTAGAAACAAAGACTGCGGGAAGACTACAAAGAGTTCAAAAATATATAGGCGACGAACCTTTTATGCTGACTTATGGAGATGGAGTGGCAAATATTAATATCAATTCTTTATTAGAATATCACAAAGAGAAAGGAAAGATAGCCACTGTAACGGCTGTACAAACCGAAGGTAAGTTTGGCGGAATGGAACTTTCAAATAATTGCGATGTAGAAGTCTTTAAGGAAAAACCAAAAGGGGATGGCTCTTGGATTAACGGAGGTTTCTTCGTTTTAGAGCCTAAGGTCTTTAACTATCTTAAAGGAGATATGGACCAAGTTATGTGGGAGGATGCTCCTTTGGAAACTTTGGCTAAGGACAATCAGCTTACAGCTTATAAACATAATGATTATTGGCGTTGTATGGACGCTTTAAGAGATAAAAACGTCTTGGAAGAGGCTTGGAAAACAAATAATGCTCCTTGGAAAATATGGTAGATTTGGAAAAAACATATAAAGGAAAAAAGGTTTTCTTAACAGGACATACAGGATTTAAGGGAGCATACCTTACAAAGATACTTTCTTTACTTGGAGCAGAGGTTATGGGTTATAGTTTAAAGCCTAATACAAACCCAAACCTATATTCAATACTTAATATAAAAGATTTATGTTGTAGTATCATTGCTGATGTAAGGCAAAAGGAGGTTCTTAAAAAGCATATAATGGACTTTCGTCCCGATTTCATTTTTCACTTAGCCGCACAGCCCCTTGTATTAGATTCTTATAAAGAACCCGCCTACACCTTTGATGTAAATGTAATTGGAACGGCTAATTTGTTGGAAGCAGTTAGGGATATGAATAAGCCTAATTGCAATACCCTAATAGTAACTACTGATAAGGTATATAAAAATGAAGAAAAAAACTATGCATATAAAGAAACTGATCTTTTAGGAGGCTACGATCCTTATTCTGCATCAAAGGCTGCAACAGAAATACTAATAAATTCTTTTCGTTCTTCCTTTTTTAATCCTAAGGAAAAGGAAAAACACAACAATAATAAGGTTGTTTCCCTAAGAGCAGGTAATGTTATAGGAGGAGGAGATTGGGCAGAAAATAGATTAATACCTGATATTGTTAGGGCAATTCATCAAAATATAGAAATTGAAGTTAGAAATCCTGAGGCTATAAGACCATGGCAACATGTTTTTGAGCCGTTATATGGATACCTTTTTGCAGGAAAATTTATGGAAGAGGAGAAATTGTTTGAAGAGGCAATAAATTTTGGACCCTACCAAAAGGATACACTTAAAGTAAAAGATATAGTTGAAATGGCAATTCTTATTTGGGGAGAAGGAAAATATAGAATAATTCCTCAAAATAATGCTTTGCATGAGGCAAATAATCTACAATTGGATATTAACAGGGCAATTTCTTTGGGGTGGAAGCCTCTTTGGGATGCTAAAACAGCAATAGAAAATACTATAATATGGTATAAGACCTATTATAGTAATGAGGCGGAAATAGAAAACCTCACAACAAATCAAATATGTCAATATTTTAAAATAAAAAAGGACTAATTGAAAAATTAGCCCTTTTTATTTTTTATAAATTTTCTTTACTTATTCACCTAAGATTAAGCGATAGAATTTTGTTGCTTTAAGTTCCTTATCCTTACTTTGAAGATATTGCAATACGGTTTGCTTAGATTCTTTTATAAAATCTTGATTTAGCAAAGTATTTTCTTTAAAGAATTTGTTTAATTTTCCTTCTGCAATCTTTTCTATCATATTTTCAGGCTTGCCTTCTTCTTTAATCTGTTCCCTATAAACTTTCATTTCTTTTTCTATAACATCAGCAGGAACATCTTTTTGATCCAAAGCCAAAGGAGCCATTGCTGCAATTTGCATAGCAACATCGTGTCCTTGTTCATCAAAACCCGGTTTATTGAAAGCAACTAATGTAGCTAAGCGATTACCATTATGAATATATGAATAAACAGCTGGAGCTTCTAAAGACTCATAGTGAGAAATTGTAATTTTTTCTCCAATCTTTGCAATTTGATCTACAATTAAGTTTTCAACGCTTGAACCATCTAAAATCATTGCATTGACCTTTTCAGCATCTGCTATTCTATTTTCTATTGCTGCATTAAGTACTTTTTGAGTAAAATTGATGAAATCTTCATTTTTTGCTACGAAGTCAGTTTCGCAATTTAGCATTATTATTGCTCCAAAAGTTTTGTCCTTATTCGTTCCCGCTAAGACACAACCTTCACTTGCATCCCTATCTGCTCTTTTTACAGCCAATTTTTGACCTTTTTCACGTAGATAATCAATAGCTTTATTCATATCGCCATCGCATTCCACCAATGCTTTCTTGCAATCCATCATCCCAACGCCTGTTCTTTGACGAAGTTCATTAACAGCCGCAGCAGTTATGTTTGCCATAATTTTTTCCTTTCTTTTATTTATTTGTCTTTCTTACTTTTTTACTATAGGTTTTTTTGCAGGAGCTTTTCTTGGACGAGGTTTCTTTTCAGAATTGTCATCTTCTGCAACAGCCTTTACTTTCTTTATCTTTGCAGAATCTTTTCCCAATTCCTTTTCTTCCTCATCTAAAAGTTCAGAAGCCAAAGCTTTTTCATGCATTTCTTCTGCTTCTTCTGCCTCACGTGCATCTTTATCCATCTTCTTTTCAATAAGACCTTCTTCAATTGCCTTACAAAGATAACCAACTATAAGTTCTATTGATTTAGCTGCATCATCGTTTGCAGGAATAGGAAAATCTATTAAATCAGGATTACAATTAGTATCAACCAAAGCAAAGGTTGGAATATTTAAACGTCTTGCTTCTGCAACAGCTATATGTTCTTTGTTTATATCAACAACAAATATTGCAGAAGGCAAACGATTCAAATCTGCAATTGAACCTAAATTCTTTTCCAACTTAGCTCTTTCACGAGATATTTGTAAATGTTCCCTTTTTGAAATACGATTTGTTTCCTTTTCGTTTATTAGTTTGTCAAGCACATTCATCTTTTTTACGCTCTTGCGTATAGTTACAAAGTTTGTAAGCATACCTCCTGGCCAACGTTCTGTTACAAATGGCATACCAACTTTTGAAGCTAATTGTGCAACAACTTCTTTTGCTTGTTTCTTTGTTGCGACAAACAATATTCTTTTATTGCTTTTGGCAATTTGTCTTAGGGCATTAGCTGCCTCTTCTGCCTTTTGAGCAGTTTTGTTTAGGTCTATAATGTGAATACCATTTTTCTCCATAAATATATAAGGAGCCATTTTTGGATTCCACTTTCTTTTCATGTGTCCAAAATGAACACTTGCATCTAACATTTGATTAAAATCTAACATCTTTTGTCTTCTTTTTTGTTTACATTCCTTTAATTAATTCAATTGATAAGTAGTTGGAGGAAAGCCAAATCTTACCAATTTGGATACTAAACCAGAGATCCAATATCTGATATTAACGTTTGCTGAATTGAAAACGCTTACGTGCTTTCTTTTGTCCAGGTTTCTTTCTTTCAACCATACGTGGGTCTCTACGAACTAACCCTTTTGCTTTAAGAGCAGGACGATATTCTAAATCAACTTCGCACAAGCAACGAGCAATAGCCATACGCAATGCCTCAGCTTGTCCATTTATTCCACCTCCGTCTAAATTGGCTTTTACATCATATTGACCTAATAAACCAACTGTTTCAAAGGCTTGTCTGCAAACATACTGTAATGTTGGAGTTGGAAAATATTCCTTATAATCTCTTCCATTTACTGTTATACTTCCATTGCCTTGACTCATATAAACACGAGCAACAGCACATTTTCTTCTACCTATTTTGTTTATTACTTCCATTGTTATCTGATTGTATTTATATTAACGACTTGTGGTTGTTGTCCTTGATGTGGATGCTCACTTCCTGCATATACATAAAGATTTCTGTATAGCTGAGCACCTAATTTATTCTTAGGTAACATACCTTTAACTGCGTGTTCTATAACTCTAATTGGATGAGACGCCAAAACTTCCTTTGGAGTTGAGAATCTCTGTCCTCCAGGATAGCCTGTGTGACGCACATATACCTTATCAGTTAATTTCTTTCCTGTTAAACGTATTTTATCTGCATTTATAATAATAACATTGTCTCCACAATCAACATGGGGAGTAAAATATGGCTTGGTTTTACCTCTTAAAACATTCGCCACTCTTGTAGCTAAACGTCCCAAAACTTGGTTTTCAGCATCTATTACTATCCACTGCTTATCCACACTTGCACTATTTGCAGAGATAGTTTTATAACTTAATGTATTCATCTAAATTATGTTTTACTAACATTTAATAATACTAAAAATATCGTCTTAAATTAGGATTCCAACGGGCAATTAGAACAATTCAAAACAATGATATTCACCGCCCTAAATGCAAAAACTATTGGATAAAAGCCTTCGCGTAGCCTACATTTAGGGGTTGCAAATATACAACTCTTTATTTTATTTACAACAAATTAAGTATTTTTTTAATAAAAAATGCAATTATTTTTCCCAAATACAAGGAAAAACTTATCAAAACTTTATTTATAAACACATATTATTTATAAACAAAGAATGTTAGTTATAACGAAAAATAGGCATAATTTATTATTGAAAGACAAATATCAAATAGCAATTAATTAGACATTTAATTTTTGGTTTTATCACAAAAAAAATATATTTAACATTTTTTCCTTCAAATGTTAAATTCTCAATTTCCAAAATTGAAAATCGCCATTTGCATTTGTAAAATATTTTTTATATCTTTGCCGAAACAAAGTTTCCTTCTTAGGGCAATAAAGTCTTAATTCTCCCAATACTTATTTTTCATTTTTATCACAAGATAATCATCTTATAATTAGTATATTATCTTTAACTAAAACTTCGTTTTAGTTAATTATTTCTTCGTTTTAGAAAAATAAATCTTCGTTTTAGCAAACTAAAACAGCGTTTTATTTTGGGAAAATGAGGATAAATTTTAAAAAATTAAAAATATAGAAAATCATATTAAAATTTGCTTGAATTGTATTGAGGATTAGTTGATTAAAAATTTTAGAAAATTTTAACAAATTTTGAAGCTCTAAAATTGAAAAATTGAGCAAAATGTTAAAAATTCGTCAAATTTTGTGTTTTTTTGATGAAATTATGTTAAAATTTGTCAAAAAATGGGGTTGGAAATGTTAAAAAAAATTTGAAAAATGAATAAGCAAAAAAATGGCATTTTTTTCCCTTATTGTTTTTTTTTATAAAAAAGTGACATGTATCATAAATTCCATTTGTGAAGAAAAAGCCGTAATATTGCAAATTATTTTTTTTAGATGAAAGAAGAAAAACTTGAGATTTTCGGAGCAAAGGAAAACAACCTTCAAAACATAAGTTTGTCCATTCCACGTAATGCTTTGGTGACAGTAACGGGTTTAAGCGGAAGCGGAAAGTCGTCTTTGGTTTTCAATACCATATATGCCGAAGGACAAAGAAGGTATTTGGAAACCTTCTCTGCATATATAAGATATTTTATTGGTAATATACAAAGACCTAATGTTGAAAAAATAACAGGGCTTTCTCCTGTTATAGCCATAGAACAAAAGACCACAAATAAGAATCCTCGTTCAACCGTTGGGACAACAACAGAAATATACGACCTTTTAAGACTTTTGTATTCAAAAATTGCAGATGCCTACTCCATAAACACAGGAGAGAGGATGATTCAATATTCCCAAGAGCAGATAATTGAAATAATTAAAAATACATATAGCAATAGGATGATTATTGTCCTTTCTCCTATAATTAAAGGTAGGAAGGGACATTATAGGGAATTGTTTCAAGATGCTCAAAAGAAAGGATTCTTAAAGGTTAGAGTTGATGGAAAAATAGAAAACATTATTCCACAAATGCAATTGGATAGATATAAAATCCACGACATAGAGTTGGTTATAGATAAATTGAAAATCACATCCGATATAGATAATAGACTAAAAAAGACTATTGAACTTGCCTTTAAGAAAGGCAATGGCACATTAATGATATTGGAAGAGGAGACAAATAATGTAAAATATTTCTCCAAGGATTTGATGTGTCCCACAACGGGAATATCATATCCAGAGGCTCAACCCAATACTTTTTCTTTTAATTCTCCTTATGGAGCATGCCCTAATTGTAATGGATTGGGTGAGGTGACACAAATAGATATTGAAAAAATAATACCTGATAATACAAAGTCATTAAATCAAGGCGGATTAATTCCTTTGGGCAAACCAAATAAAAATTCTTGGTTTGTAAAACAGGTAGAGGCTCTTGGAAAGAAGGAAGGCTTTACTTTGGATACTCCTTTAAAGGATTTTTCTCAAAATGCTATGAAGATTTTACTTTATGGCTCAGATATGGATATTGAAACCTTTGATGAAAGTTTTGGAATTAGAACAAGTAGTAATTCGTTTCAAGGGGTGATTAATTTTATAACCTCTCAAATGGGAGAGAATATGCCCGCCTCAATCCTAAAATGGGCAAATTCTTTTACCAATAAGGTTGTTTGCCCTCTTTGTAATGGAACAAAGCTAAAGAAGGAATCCTTGTGTTTTAGAATAGAAGATAAAAACATTTATCAATTATCCACAATGGATATTATTGCTCTTTCCTCTTGGATAAATAATCTATTAAATCTTCTTGATGAAAGAAAGAAAGAAATTGCCAAAGAGATAATAAGAGAGATTTCAACAAGGATAAATTTTCTTTTAGATGTAGGCTTGGGTTATCTTTCTTTGGATAGACAAATGCGTTCCCTTTCAGGGGGAGAAAGTCAAAGGATAAGGCTTGCAACACAAATAGGGTCAAAACTTGTAAATGTTTTGTATTTATTGGATGAACCAAGTATAGGATTGCATCAAAGGGATAATGAAAGATTGATAGAATCATTAAAAAAACTTAGAGATAGCGGCAATAGTGTAATAGTTGTTGAGCATGATAAGGAGATGATGTTGGAATCTGATTGGATAGTTGATATAGGTAAAGGAGCAGGAGTAAATGGAGGAAGAGTAATATTTAATGGTCCTCCAAAACAACTATTAGAATCTAATGTAGAATCTCTAACAGCAGACTATCTTAGAGGGAAAAGAAATATAGAAATTCCAAAGACTTTACGCAAGGGTAATGGAAAAGAAATAAAACTCTTTGGTTGTAGAGGTAATAATTTAAAAAATATAGATTTTACTTTGCCTTTGGGAGTTTTTGTTTGCATAACAGGGGTTTCAGGCAGTGGAAAATCGTCCCTAATTAATGGTACCTTACATCCAATTTTGTCAAAGTATTTCTATCGTTCTGATAAGAATCCTTTACCATATAATAGGATAGAAGGAATAGAAAATATTGATAAGGTAATTGAGATTAATCAATTTCCTATAGGGAGAACACCAAGATCTAATCCCGCAACTTATATAGGAGTCTTTGATGAAATAAGAAAAGTCTTTGCTTCTTTGCCCTCAGCAAAGATAAGAAACTATTCTTCGGGAAGATTTTCCTTTAATGTAAAGGGAGGAAGATGCGAAGAGTGTCAAGG
Organism: Bacteroidales bacterium; assembly: GCA_031262295.1. Taxonomy (GTDB): domain Bacteria; phylum Bacteroidota; class Bacteroidia; order Bacteroidales; family P3; genus UBA10566. Next base: position 34,395 of record JAISIA010000040.1, read on the forward strand.
TTCTGGCGTAAAACAAGTGGAAATGAATTTTCTTCCCGATGTATATGTAAGATGTCAGCAATGTAATGGAAAGAGATATAATAGGGAAACCTTAGAGGTAAGATATAAGGGAAAGAGTATAAGTGATGTTTTAGATATGAGCTTTAATGAAGCTGTTGTTTTCTTTGAGAACTATCCTAAGATAAAAAGACAACTTTCAATAGTAAAGGAAGTAGGATTGGGATATTTAAATCTTGGACAAAGTTCCACTACTCTTTCAGGAGGAGAAAGCCAAAGGATAAAGCTCGCAGCCGAATTGGGGAAAAAGGATACAGGTAATACATTATATATATTAGACGAGCCAACAACGGGATTACACTTTGAAGATATTAGAATTTTGCTTGAAGTATTAAACAAATTACTTGCAAAGGGCAATTCAATTGTTGTAATAGAGCATAATTTGGATGTAATAAAAACAGCAGATTATATAATAGACCTTGGAAAAGAGGCAGGAGAAGAAGGAGGAAGAATAGTCTTTGAAGGATTACCAAAAGATATAATAAAAAATCCAGATTCCATAACAGGACAATACCTCAAAAAAGAGTTTGAATAAGTTTTTCTTATTCTTTGTTCCTTAAAAAAGCGAATAAATTATGTTTAATTAGAATTGGATAATTCTAATGTTATCTTATCTACATCTTCATCCACTTCTTTAAGTGCTTTTTTGCATTCTTCTAAAAGCAAAGATGCTTTTTTTATGCTAACAATAATATCATCTATATTTATATCTCCTCTTTCAAGGTCTCTAATAATTGATGTTAGTTCGTCAAAGTTTTCTTTGTATGTCTTTTTTTCCATATCTATCTTTTTATCTTCTTAATTGTGGATTCTATTTCTCCATCTTCCATAAGCGTAGTAATACTATCTCCCTCTTTGAGCTTAGAAAGAGATTTAATAATCTCATTATTCATAAGTGTTATTGTGTATCCCCTTTTTAGGAGGTTTTTAGGATTAAGCAATTCCAATGTTTTTTCATATTGAGATAGCCTTTGCTTTTCTCTTTCCATCCTATCCTTGGCAATAAGAACTATGTTTTGTCTAATATTATTAAGGTTATTGTTGAAGTTTTTAAATTTGGAAATTATGAAGTCAGCTAAATTTGTTGGCGTAATTGTACTTTGGAAAGAAACCATTTCACAAACCGTTTCATTAGTTGAATGTCCTATTCCTGTAAGAACGGGAATAGGAAATGTGGCTATACGTTTTACTAATTCATAATTATTATAACAAGAAAGCCCAATATCTCCTCCTCCTCCACGAATTAAAAGAACACAATCAAAGTGATGCTTTACTATTTCAATATTATTTAATGCCATTAATATGCTTTCAACTGCGTGATCTCCCTGCAAAAGGGAAGGAAAAATATAGGTAAATATTGAAAAATTTTCCTTTTCCTTATATATTATATTAAGGAAGTCGGAGTATCCTTTGCTTGATTTAACAGAAATTATTGCAAGTCTTTTGGGTAGTAATGCAAAAGGAAGTTCTTTATTTTTATTCCACAATCCTTCTTTTTTAATTTTTGCGATTGTTTCCATTTTTTCCTTTTCCAATTCTCCTAAATATAGGGATGGATCCATATCAATTATCCTTAGGGATAGTCCATATAGGGGATCAAAATTTATTCTACAATAAATCAAAACGCTTATTCCGTCCTTTACAGGCTCCTTTATTGTTTCAATAAATCGGCGATTTATTCTAATAAAGTCATCCTTCCATATAATGGCTCTTGTTTGGGCAACTATCCTATTATTGGTTTTTTCTACCAAATCGGGATAACAATGCCCTGAATGTTCATAATGATTTAGCTTTAACATTTCAGCTTTAACCCAAAAGGAAGAAGTATAGCGATTGAGTAAGGTTGCTTGTATGCTATGTAGGGCTTCTAAGAGTGAGAAATATTTAATTCCGTTTTTTTCGTGGGGCATTTTAATTATTTTTTCTCCATTTTATAAGATATTTCTTATAGCTTTTGTAGAAGTATTTAAACCATTTATCATTTTTATACTTATCATCAACCATATTACTTTGATGTATCTTATCCGAACGCTTAACAAGGTCCAAAGACATCATCATTCCTATTTTCTTTTGTGCCTTTTTGGTTTGTTTTCTCTTATATCCCAAATCCTTTAATGCACCTAATGCTTCCAAAGATCCAAAATATAGACGATATTTTACAAGCTCTTCAATACTTTTTATTATCAAATCCTCATTCCCAAAATTAACTAATATACTTCTTAATGGGGTATGCTCAACTCCTGTTTGCGATAGGGCGTTATTTGTCCAGAAATCCTCTGCCTCGGCGTAGGATTTAATGAAATCTAAGGTATCTTTATATTCTAATTTTTTTAATATCTCTTCCTTTAATTCAACATATTGCAAAGGTTTTTCAATTTGTCGTTTTAGTTGTCTAACCTTTTGTTTATCCAATCTACATTCAGAAGAGCCTTTAATTTGCATTGCCGTTGAAATAAGTAGGTCTGCCTTATAGAAGTCATTATTTTTTATGCTCTCAATAATATTATAGACATAGCCATCCACTTCATCCTGCTTTTTTTGGCAAACTTTCTGATCAATAACCTTCAAATAGCTATTCATTATCTTAACTATCGTTGGGTCATCCTCCATTTTATAGGTCTTAATTAGGTCATCGGTTATTGAAACTAAGCTATCAGCCTTTTCAACCTCACCTTGGAATATGCAATATTCAGCCTTTGACATTCTCTTTGCAGTAATTTCTCTTATAGCAGAGGTATACATCTTATCAACTTCCGATTTCTCAGCATCAATTCTTGCTAAACGATTTGCCTTTTCTAATACCTCCAAAGCCTTTTCATAATTGTTCACGCTCATTAAAGTCCTACTTTCATAGAATTTATCATCTATTTCCTTCCTTAGTGTTTTGGTCTTTGTTTGTTCAACTAAAAGAGATTTTTCTGGCAAAGGATTATCTGAGGAAACTATATATTCTTTTTCTATTTCTTTTACCTGCTTTTGAGCTTGCTCATTTGAGATTTCCTGATTGTATTGTGCATAATCCTTATTGAAGGTTTCCTTGTTTGGAGCTGCATTTTCAATGGAATCTAATTTTATATCAATAAAAGCATCCTTTCCTTGCAAAGAAGCAATTTCTCTTAATATTTCATCTTCATCTTTTCCTTGAAGCATTGAGGCTAATTCCTTAGTTTTTCTTATTAGATCTAACTTAGCCTCATCATTGTTTGTTAGGGATAATTCCCTAATTTGTCCCATATAGGAAGAGACAACACTCTTAACTAATCCTTCAAAAGAGGTAGTATCTGTTATTGATTCCCTATTTTTTTGAAAATAATCGTAGGTATTTTGAACAAAGTCTCCTGCAATATCATCTCTTTTTATATCCATTGCCTTTTGACTAATCTTAATATGGTCCTTATATATTCCGTTTTTGCAAAAATCAAGGTTCTTTTTCACTATTGCCTTATTGCAAATAGAGTATATATCTTTTTGACAAAAGGCATCCAATTCATTTAATATATCAACAGCGAAGGCAAACTTACCTTGATTTATTAGGGAAAGAGCTTGCAAGAGATTCTTATCGTATGCAAAGGCAATGAGGTTTTGACATAGAAGCTCCTCTTGTTTTGTTGGGTTCATCCTTGAAAGTATTCTTTCCAGTCTATCTGTTGCACGAACAATGCTACCGCTATCTAAACTTATTTTTGAAAGTTCATAGTTTGCCATTACATTATTTGGCTCGTATTTTATTGCCTTATTAAGATAGTCAATTGCATTTATACTATCATTATTTGATAATGCTCCAACTGCTTTTATGTAGAACCAAGAACCAATGCGGGGTTTTAGGAAATTAATCATTTCTTTGTTTTGTTCCAATATAGTTTTTAGCTCTATCCATTTAGCATAAATTTCATTGATTGAAGTATATTCTTGGTATTTATTAAGGATATTTTCTGCTCCTTCTATCTGAAATTCATATACAGGTAGCATTTCTAAGTTCTCAGATGAGAAGGCAGATATGGTTTTTATCTGTTTTTTTATATCAGATAATATGTCATCTTTTTCTCTCTGGGAAATAGTTTGAGAAAATAGGACAAAGGAAGTTAAAAATAAAAATAGAGTTAATCCAAAACGCTTAAAAAACATTATAAAATAAAATTTTTTGGGTTAATAAACAAGATTACAAAAGTAAGAAAATTCAATATATAATGAATAATCCTATAATTAAAATATTGTATCTTTGCAGGAAATTTGCATTTTTATGAAAAAACTATATTTATTAATATTTTTTTGTTTTATAGTCCTTTTTTCTAATGGACAGAACAATATTCTATCTAAGGATAGTTGCAATACTGCCTTCAATATAGAAACATCCATTGATAGGATTTCTCTTAGGGGGGAGGTTAATTTTCTTTCCATTGACACTATTTCAAATAGAAATGGAGAGTTTATTTCCTTTTCTTTGGGCAAAAACTATGAAACAAGTAGAAAAATTGCTTTTCCTACACTTCCTACCTACTATAAATTAGTAGAAATTCCTCATAATAGTAGTATAGAAATAAGATATAATAATGTAGAGGCAGATACCATTTTCCTAAATCCTTATACTAAATTGAAGGTTATTCCTTATCAAAAATCTCTTTCAAAAAGTGGAAAAGAAGAACCTTTTCTTATGGATAAAAAAATCTACTCTTCCAACTCCTATATAGGAGATGATTTAATTAGTGTTGAGAATTTGGGATATAAAAACAATGATTACTTGGCTCGTATTGCAGTTTCCCCAATAAGATATAATCCTTTAAATAATTCAATAATAGTTGTAAGAAGTTTTTCTCTTGAAATTCTTTTTAATGAAAAGAGAATTGAAAAAACTATTTCCACTAAGGCAAATATTCCTTATACAAATCGCCCACTAAAAATGATTATTCTTTCCGATCCAATCTTTAAAAACGTTTTAAAACCCTTTATTAAATGGAAAAGAGAAAAAGGATTTGAAATTGTTGAACTTTACAAAGGAGAAAATAATGTTGGAAATACTCCAGAGCAGATGAGAGAATATTTGCTTTCATACTACAATTCCCACAAGGATGATAATCTTTGTGCCGACTATTTGCTTATATGTGGAGATGTAGAACAAATTCCTGCCTTTGCAGCTACTACTGAGGCTAACACATATACCGATTTATACTACGGAGAATATACAAATGACTTTCTTCCTGACCTATATTATGGTCGCTTTTCTGCACAAGACACCCTTCAAATGAAGAGTATTGTGGAAAAGACAATAAATTATGAGAAGTATTTATTGGAAGATACTACTTTTTTAAGCAAAACCTTACTTGTTGCAGGGAAAGAAACTGCTCAAACTACAATAACAAATGCTCAAATAAATTATTTAAAACGCTATTTAGCGGAAGAGTTTTCTGTAGATACATTAATATATTATAACCCTTCGTCCGATAATTTTGCATCGCAGATTAGGGATAGTATATCTAAAAATGGATACTCCCTAATAAACTATTCAGCACATTGCTCCTCCTCTGGCTGGGCTTATCCTTCGCTTACTTCAACAAATATAAACTCTCTTTCAAATTATGGAAAGTTTCCTTTCTATATAAACAATTGTTGCTTGGCTGGAAAGTTTGATGAAGGAGAGTGTTTTTGCGAATCAATAATAAGAGCTGACGATAAGGGAGGAATAGGTGCAATAGGTGCAAGCAATAATACTTATTGGAGGGAGGATTATTATTGGTCCTGTGGTAATAAATCAGTAAATATAAATCCAAGTTATGATGCCAATAATATAGGAGCATACGATAGATGGTTTCATTCTCATAATGAATCATACGATAAATGGAGTGTAACTATGGGACAAATTCTCCAAGCAGGAAATTTAGCAGTTACTCAATCCAATTCAGAACTGACAAACTACTATTGGGAAATTTATCATCTTTTTGGAGACCCTTCCCTAATGCCTTATTTAGGCACACCGCTGCAACTTCAAGTTACTTTTCCTGATTCAATATCCTTAGGAACTTCTCAAATAACAATTAGTGCTCATCCTCATTCCTACGTTGCACTTTCTCAAAACGATGTTCTTCTTTCAGCTTGTTTTATGGGAGAAAATGAAAGTTTAACACTACAATTAAATAGTCCTATAAATGACACAAGCAGTTTAATGCTTGTTGTCACAAATCAATTTACAAAACCTTTTATTGGCACAATTAAAACCTTTATTCCAAATGAGCCTTTTGTGGATATAAACACCATAAAATACTTTGATGAAAATGGAGAAGAAGTAACAAAACTAAAAAATAACCAAGAGTATAGTGTTAAACTAATGGTTAAAAATTTTGGATCACAACCTTTGGATAATGTATCATTAAAAACAAGTAGTGATTTAAGTTTAATATTTTTTGACTCCACAGAAAGCATTGGACAAATTGAGCCTAATGAAGAAAAAACCATAGTTTCAGCTTTTGTTTTTAGGATAGAAGATGGAGTAAGGGATAGGACAGAATTGCAATATGAAATAGAAATTTTAGGGGATAATAATTTTTCCTCTTTAAGGACTTTTTCCATAAATGTAAATTCTCCAAAAATTTCAATAGAACAAATAAAACTTACTCCTGTCATAGAGGATGAAGAAAGTAATAATGAAAAAACTTATGATTTAAGTTTTATTATAAGAAACATTGGAAGGAATTTCCTTTCTGAGGGCGAGGTTTTCTTAGAGGATATTTCAAGTAATGTTATATTAGAACAAGAAAACGTAAATTCTTTTCCTCTTTTGCAAGAGGGGGGAACATTCCCTATACTATTTACTCTTAGAGTTAATGAAAGTGATTTAAATGATAAGTACATATTTTTTAAAATACGTGCCGTTGCAAACCAATATTTAAACACTATAATAGTAGATTCAATAGATGTAAGAAAGGAAATGGAAGACTTTGAAACAGGAGATTTAAGCCGTTTTCAATGGATAAATATTTCGGAACATCCTTGGGTGATAGAAAATCAAAGTGCAAATGTATTGGAAGGAAACTATTCTTTGCGTTCAGGAGGGATTTCAGATAATGAAAAGACAACATTATCTTTGGAAATAAACACTATAATGAACGATAGCATATCTTTCTTTCTTAAAACCTCAACAGAAAATGGCTTTGATTACTTTTGTTTTTATATAGACGGAGAGCAGCAATATTCTTCCTCAGGAATTAAGCCTTGGAAAAAGTGTAGCTACCCTCTTTTACAAGGAGAGCATACCTTGGTTTGGGAATATGTAAAAGATATTTCTGATAATGGAGGAGAGGATGCTGTTTGGATAGACAATATATCCTTGCCTTTAAAGGCTAAAATAATATTAAATAATCAGAAAACACTTCCTAAGGACAATATTTCCGTATATCCAACTCCTGCAAATGATATTATTTACCTTAAAGGTTTAACTTCTAAGGTAGAGGTTAAGATATTTGATTCTTTTGGAAGGCAGGTTATGGCTTTTGATAAAAGAATTATAAATAGTATAGATGTTTCAAAACTATTAGAAGGAGTTTATTTCCTTTGGATAAAAACGTCTAATGAAATTAAAACAACGAAAATAATTATTGCAAGATAATTTCATTATGATAGAAGATAGTCTTGCTATTGAAAAAACAGATTCTGCTATAAATTCTTTTGAAAACTACATAGTAGATACTTTTTATGAGGAAAATAATTCCATTATCTTTCGCCCCACCCTATTCAAACACAAGACATATATAGACAGAAATATGAATATTATTCCAAAAGAAAAACCTCAAACACAAGGTTGGGTTTATGGAATATTCATATTTGTTGCCTTGCTTTATTGTCTTATAATAAGATTTATTAATCGTAGGGTAGAATATCTTATAAAAGGAAAACTAAATCATACAATAACTTTCTTGGTCAGCATATTTTGTTTTTGTCCCCTATTCGCCCTTTTACTTTATGGCTTTATTACACAATATAATTATATAGACCTATTTGTAATAAAATCTCATTTCCTTATATTTATAATACTATATATTTCAACAATACTCTATTGCATTTTGAAATATATACTATTCTTCTTCTTTGGAATAGTATTTCGTAGTTCAAAGATTTGTTTTAAATATAATTCTATTATATTAGGCTCCTATTTTTTTTATGGTTTAGTAATTTTTATACCAATATTATTATTCTACTACTTGCCTGAAAACTACAAAACAACGATGCTAATAATTACAGGGGGAATCCTGATTATTTTTTTCCTAATAAGACTAATAAGATGTATGAAAATGGTTTTACAAAACACAAAATGGTCAAAATTCTATTTATTTGTCTATCTTTGCATCGTGGAATTTATACCATTTATAGTAGTATTAAAAATGTTAAACTCCTAAAAAAGACATAGAATAAAGCAATCTATGAGTAAGTCAAAAATAAAAAATGTTCTTATTTCACAACCGGCACCTGCTGATTTGGAGAAATCTCAATACAAGGTCCTAATAGATAAGTATGGACTCAATTTCACATTCAATAAACTCTTTGATGTCGTTGGGCTAACCAACAGAGAATACAGGGAATCTAAGATAAATATCTTGGATTATTCGGCTGTGATTGTCACAAGCAAGTTGGCAGTGGATAATTATTTTCGTTTGGCAAAAGAACTTAGAATAACTATCCCTGAAACTATGAAATTCTTCTGCGTCACAGAAGGAATAGCCAACTATTTACAAAACTACATACAATATAGAAAAAGAAAAATTTTCTATGGTAAGCTACAATTTGTCCAAATGATGGATTTAATTGTAAAACATAAGGATGAAAAATATCTATATCCTTGTTCTGAGGATACCTCAACAGATAATTTTAAATTACTTGATGCATCAAAGATAAACTATACTAAGAGTGTAATGTATCGTTCTGCACCAAAAACTTTGACAGATGTGGATATAACGCAATTTGATATGATTGTTATGTTCAGCCCTATTGGAGTTAAATCCTTCACTCAAAGTTTCCCTTCTTACGATCATAATAATATAGTTTTTGCAGCATTTGGTAGCAATACCCAAGCCACATTAAAAGAGGCTAAGATAAAGACTATGATTCCTGCACCAACAACTTCAACCCCTTCAATGATTATGGCAATTGACCAATATCTTAGTTTGGAAGGACAAGAAAAGATAGACTATGAAGAAGAAAGAGAAAAGGAATTTCTTGCAAAGACGCCAAGTAAGGCTGCATTAGCAAAAGCTGCTGCAAAGGCAAAGGCTTTGAAAAAGAGAAGCACCCCTTCAAAAAAGAAAACTGCAACAAAACAAGTAAAACCTTCAACAAAACTTAGCAATACTTCACAAAAGAAGTAGTTAGGTATGTAATTAGATGTATAAATTCCCCAAAAAAGAAAGGCTTTGCAGCAAAATAGATATAGATAATCTATATATTAAGGGGGATAAGTTTATGATATACCCTTTTAGTGTAAGATTTATAATCAAAGAAAATAATTCTGGAGTTAAAATTCTTATTTCCTCTCCCAAAAGATACCAAAGGCTTTCTGTTAATCGCAATAGGGCAAAAAGGATAATGAAAGAAGCATATAGATTAAGTAAGGAAGAATTGATTAAAAAAACAATAGAAAACAATAAAGAAATAATTTTTTCCGTATCACTAATAAGTAAAACCATTCCAAATTTCAAAGAAACTAAGAGAAGTTTAGAAAAAATTTTAAGCAAATTAGGTGAAAAACTATAAAATTATTGCAAAAAAAATATTTATCACCCTATTAAAACCAATAGAGTATATATTCTTAGCCATAATTTGGCTATATAGGACTGCTATTTCTCCTCATACTCCAAGCGTTTGCCGTTTTTCTCCTTCTTGTTCCCAATATGCCTTTGAAGCAATAAAGAAATATGGACCATTAAAGGGAGGTTATTTAGCAATAAAAAGAATATTTCGTTGCCATCCTTGGGGAGGGAAAGGCTATGACCCCGTTCCATGATACTTAAATCTTATATTTTCAAAAAAATTTTAACAAAATTTACCCGCAAAATCATCAAATTTTAACATTTAAGCCTTGTAAAAAACACATAATTTCACGATTTTTTAACATTTCAGCTTTTTTTCAATTTTAGAGCATCAAAATTTGTTAAAATTTTGTCAAATTTTTAATTCATTAATTTTCAATATAATCCAAGCAAATTTTAATATAATTTTTCAAAATTTTAATTAAAAAATAAAAATCCTTATTTTCCCAGAAAAAAACGAAGAAATATTCAAATAAAACGCTGTTTTATTTTGCTAAAACGAAGAAATAATTTACTAAAACGAAGATTTATTTAAAGATAATAAACTAATAATTAAATGATTATCTTGCCATTAAAAATAAAAATAAGTATTGGGAGAATTAAGACTTTATTGCCCTAAGAAAGAAACTTTGTTTCGGCAAAGATATAAAATTATTTTGACAAATGCAAATGGCGTTTTCCAAATTGGGGTGTTCGGAACTTTAACATTTGAAGAAAAAAATGTTAAAAATTTTTTGAAAATACATTTTTCATACAAGGGGATTGTAGAAAAAAAACTATAGAGAAATTCCTATTTAATAAAAACTTTTATAAGTAATTAAGGAATATAAAATTTTAAATTTTCTTTTTAGATTTGGCAGATAATAAAATTGTGCTTAATTTTGCAGCTGCTTTTAAAGCGGATTACGGTATGCGTAGCTCAGTTGGTTAGAGTAGCGGATTGTGGTTCCGTTGGTCGTGGGTTCGAGTCCCATCGCGTACCCTTTTTTTCATATTTAATGTTTGTTTGGACGCCCACTTATGTGGGCGTTTATTATATTATACCTTCTTTTAGCAAATCATGAAGATGTATAACCCCAATATAGTTTTCTTTTTCATCAACAACCAAGAGTTGGGTTATGCTATTATCTTTCATAATGTTTAATGCCTCAACAGCAAGACTATCCTTATCTATTGTTTTTGGGTTAAGGCTCATAATATCCTTAGCTTTTGTTTGCTTATTATATGTATTTTTTGATAGCATTCTTCTTAAATCCCCATCGGTTATTATACCTTCTATCCTATTATCCTTACTTACCACTGCTACACAGCCCAATCGTTTGGAAGAAATCTCTAATATTGTTTCATCCAACAAGGCATCCTCTCTGACAAAAGGTTTTTCGTTGTTGGGATATAGGTCACTTACTTTTAGATAAAGTCGTTTTCCCAAAGCACCTCCTGGATGGTATTTGGCAAAATCCTCAGAAGAAAATCCCCTACATTCCAAAAGACACATTGCTAAGGCGTCTCCCATAACCAATTGAGCAGTTGTGGATGTTGTTGGTGCAAGATTATTTGGACAAGCCTCTCTTTCAACATGAGTATTTAAGAAATAGTCTGCCTTTTTTGCTAAATCAGAGTCCTTCTCTCCACATATTGCAATTAGTTTATTTCCTAAATTTTTTATAAGAGGAATTATTGCTTTTATTTCAGGAGTATTCCCGCTTTTGGATATACATATTATTATGTCATCTTTTTGTATTATTCCCAAATCTCCGTGTATTGCATCGGCGGCATGCATAAATATTGAAGGGGTTCCAGTAGAATTTAGGGTAGAAACAATCTTTGTTGCAATATTTGCACTTTTACCAATTCCGCTTATAACAACCCTTCCTTTTGAATTAAAAATTAGATTTACGGCATCAGAAAAATTATCATCTATACTATCTTTTAATTTTTCTATTGCCAAATATTCCTTTGTAATAGTTTGGATAGCAATTTCTTTTATTTCAGCTTTTGTCTTCATTTTTAAATTTTTTAAATTTTATTTCTATGTTTTATATAAAAAAATTGTAATTTAGCATTTCCAAATTGTGGGAATGCTTCTATTTTTGAAGCACAAAAATAGAATATATTTTTATAAGGATATAGATAATAGAGTAAAAAGTGAGTTATAATAAAATGGGAACAAAGAAAATTGACCTTCATAAGGAATTAAAAACAATATTTGGATTTGACAAATTTAAAGGTAGGCAAGAGGAAGTTATTGAAAGTTTGATGTCAGGACACAATACCTTTGTTATAATGCCAACAGGTGGAGGTAAATCCTTGTGTTATCAATTACCAGCATTGGTTTTGGATGGGTGTGCTATCATAGTATCACCCCTAATTGCTTTAATGAAGAATCAGGTTGATTCAATTCGTGGTTTTGGTTCTTTAAAAGGAGTGGCACATTTCCTTAATTCGTCACTATCGCGTCCAGAAATTCAACAAGTCAAAGATGATTTAAAAAGTGGTATAACAAAGCTTCTTTATGTTGCTCCTGAGAGTTTGAATAAGGAAGAGAACGCTGAATTTCTTAGAGGCATTAAAATATCTTTCTATGCCATAGATGAGGCTCATTGTATTTCAGAATGGGGACATGATTTCCGTCCTGAGTATAGAAGAATGAAGCCAATAATTGATGCAATTGGGCAAAAGGTCCCTATAATTGCTCTAACTGCAACTGCAACTCCAAAGGTTCAACATGATATAATGAAGAATTTGGAGATAAATGATGCAAATATTTTTATCTCTTCTTTCAATAGGCAAAACCTATACTATGAAATAAGACCAAAACCTAAGAAAGAGGTGGATATTCACAGGGAAATAATTCGTTTTATTAAGGATAATGAGGGCAAAAGTGGAATAATCTATTGTCTATCTCGCAAAATGGTGGAAGAATTAGCAGAAACCTTAGTGATAAATGGAATAAAAGCTTTGCCATATCATGCAGGATTGGATGCCCAAACAAGGGTTGCCAATCAAGATAAGTTCATAATGGAAGAGGCAGATGTTATTGTAGCTACAATTGCTTTTGGAATGGGAATAGACAAACCTGATGTTAGATTTGTTATTCACTATGATATGCCTAAGAGTTTAGAGGGCTACTATCAGGAAACAGGAAGAGCGGGAAGGGATGACGGAGAAGGAAAGTGTATTGCCTTTTATTCTGAACACGATATTGTGAAGTTTGAAAAGTTTTTAAGCGATAAGCCTGTTGCAGAAAGAGAAGTTGCATTGCAATTGATGAATGAGACAATATCATACGCTGAAAGTTCTGTATGTAGAAGAATAAATCTTTTGCTATATTTTGGAGAAGAGTATAACCAAACCAATTGTGGGTCTTGCGATAATTGCTTAAATCCAAAACAAAAAGTTGATGCAACAGAGGATATTCAAATTGTGCTTGAAACAATATTGGATGTAAAACAGATTTTAAAATCAATTGATATAGCAAATATTTTAATTGGAGTTAGCACTGCTCAAACTAAGCCTTTCAAAAAAATATCTTCATGGGGCGTTGGGCAGGATAAGAAATATATATATTGGAAAGCTGTCGTTCGTCAAGCAATAATAGAGGGTCTTTTGATTAAAGAGGTAGAGAATTATGGAATATTAAAGCTAACACAAGAAGGATTTAGGTTCTTAAAAAAGACATATACTATATTGGTTCCAGAGGATCACGACTACTCAAATGAGGAAGAAGAAGAAAATATTGCAATTGTAGGCTCCTCAGATGGAGGAGGTGTTGATAAGGTTCTTTTTAGTATATTGAAGGATATTAGAAAAAAGATTGCAACAAAAGAAAATCTCCCTCCTTATGTAATATTTGAAGATCGTTCTTTGGAAGATATGACTATCCAATACCCAATTTCTATGGATGAAATGGGGCAAATAATTGGTGTAGGTGCATCTAAGGCTCAAAAATATGGGGATTCCTTTATTAAAGTCATTAAAAAATATGTTGAAGAAAACGAAATAGAGCGTCCTCAAGACCTTATAGTCAAGAGTGTCGTTAATAAGTCGGGCTTAAAGGTGTATATAATTAAGAGTATTGATAAAAAACTTCCATTAGAAGATATTGCTATGGCAAAAAATCTTACAATGGAAGAGCTACTTGATGAAGTTGAAAGTATAGTTGCCTCAGGTACGAAATTGGATATACAATATTATATAGACGAAGCAGTAGATGAGTATCATCAAGAAGAGATTTTGGAACATCTAAGAGAGAGTGAAAATGACAATATTCACGAAATATTGGAAGAATTGGGAGAAGAGGAATACACAGAAGAAGAAGTTCGTTTAATGAGAATAGTTTTCCTTTCAAAGTTTGGCTGTTAGGTATTTTTCATAACCTCTTTTCTTATGGACGTATTAAAAAATGACCTATCGGAATTAAATAAATATCTTTCTCAATTTCCGTTAAGCAAAAAGTTTATATTACTTGATGAAAATACGTATTCATTATGTCTTCCACATCTAATAGAAAATGTAGAGGAAGTCTTAGGTGCAGAGATTTTAGAAATAGAGGCAGGTGAAAAAAGTAAGAACCTATCAATAGTTGAACAACTATCTGAGGCATTACTTTCTTCTTGTGCCGACAGGGATTCAATATTAATATCCTTAGGAGGAGGAGTTATTACCGATATAGGAGGGTTTTTAGCCTCCATATACAAAAGAGGAATTAAACATATTGCCGTTCCAACCACACTACTTGCTATGGTTGATGCATCCATTGGAGGAAAAACAGGTGTTAATGTAGGAGAAATAAAAAATTCTGTTGGAACTTTTAACTTCCAAACAAAGGTTTTCTACCATAAAGACTTTCTAAACACTTTGGATTATAAACAAATATTAAACGGAACAGCAGAGATGATAAAGATAGCTCTTGTTTCTGATGCCTTGCTTTGGGAAAATATGAAACAAAGTAAGCCTATTGGTGAAAAGGGATTTAATTTTGACTTTATTCAAAGATGTATTGATTTAAAACAAGACATAGTTTCAAGGGATGAAAAAGATAGAAATGAAAGAAAGATTCTAAATTTCGGACATAGTTTTGCTCATGCAATAGAGACCTTTTGCTTAAAAAATGAAATTGATATTCTACATGGACAGGCTGTTATTTCAGGAATATTCTATGCAATTAAACTTTCAGTTTCTCTTTTAAACTTTTCAAAAACAAAGAGTGAAGAAATTCTAAACTACATTACTCAATATTATGATATTTTTCCAATAAAAGATAATATAGATGTCTTATTATCTTTTATGAAAAACGATAAAAAAAATAGGGAAAATGGCTTTAATTTTGTTCTTTTGGAAGATATTTCAAAGCCAAAGATTGATGTAGTGGTGCAAAAGGAAGATATATTAGATATTTTATAAGCATTTCTTTAATTTTTTTCTTAATTGGAAATAAGAAAAAGACATTTTGTCGGCAACCGACCTTTATTTCTCCTAACGGAAGTAAAGAATAAAGAAAATAAATAAAAAATCCTGAGAAAATTTTTCTCAGGATTTTTTATTGAATTAAGACGTTTTATTCTGGATGAATTGCTTCCACAGGACAAACGTCAGCACATGTTCCGCAATCTGTACATTTTTCAGGATCTATAACATAGATATCACCTTCTGAAATTGCCCCAACAGGACATTCATCTATACAAGTGCCACATGCAGCACAATCTTCTGAAATCTTATAAGCCATTTTTTTTTAATTTTGGTTTGTATTTAGGCTGCAAATATATAATATATTTCTTAAATTTGCCCAAAATTTTAATCTAAAAAATAATTATGATTTCTAAGAATACAAAACAAGGAATAATATATTGCTTTATCCTATTTACTTTTAGTCTTATTATTGGTTGCAAAGGCACTAATAAGGAAGTTATATCAACTTATGAAAATGGTAATCCAAAGAAAGTTTATTACACAAAACAGGAAAATGGAAACAAAATTAAGGTCAAAGAGGTGATGTATTATGAAAATGGATATATAAGATATGAAGGAGCATTTCTTAATGGAGAAAGAACGGGAGTTTGGATGTTCTATTTTGAGAATGGAACGCTATTTGCCCTAGCAGACTTTACGAATAATTCTAACGGAAACAACTGGGAAGTGTATAAAACAGATAAAACAGTAATTGCAAAGAAGAGTAATAAGGTAAAAACAATATCTTTCTTTTCCGATGGATGCTTAGCTCTAATTAGAATAATAAATGATAGGGACGAAGAAACAGAATATAAGTTCTACCCTTCCTTTAATATCTCCCAAAAGGCATTATACAAAAACGGAAAGTATAATGGAGAAGTTATTGCACTATTTAATAATGGTAGAATAAATTCAAAGAATTTCTTTAAAGAAGGTTTGCAAGATAGCATATATAATTTGTATTATGAAAATGGGAATATTCAAGTGGAAGGACAATATAATAAAGGAGAAAAGATAGGAGTGTGGAAATATTTTAATGAAGATGGATCTTTAAAAGGAGAAGAGGAGTATGCCTTAGATGGATCTATAATAAAGGCTTTGTCTTTGGGGATAAAATATTATGATAAGGAAGGTAAAGAAATAAAGATGTAACACAAAATATTATGAAAAAAGCATTTTTAATAGTTATATTAACAACTCTAATAGGCATATCTGAGGTTTTTTCACAAAGTCTTAGCCCAATAGAATTAAATAAACAAGGTAGTCAAACCTTATTTCAAATAAATAAAATCCCATATAAAGCAATTTTTGGTGAGGATGAACAATCCTCTCGTCCTTATATAGAGTTTAATGGGAAAAAGACTTTCAAATACAATTCCATATTTCAAGATGCAATATTAGACTTTCAAATCTTTTATAATCCTAAACTAAACTTCCAATACCTTATAATTAATAACTATGTTGATCTTTCCTTAGGGGCAGACCTATTTCTAATAAAGGATGGTGAGTTTTCCTATATTGGAAATCTAAATTTAGGAGCATATAATTCCATAAACGGAAACAAAATGAATTATAATAGCATCCTACCCTATATTTCTGTTTTCTATACTAAGGAAAAAACCTATTTTTCCTTTGAAGTACCTTTGGTTGTTTTGAATCCTGCTCAAAAAGATGAACAAATATTTAAAGGAAACGAACTTCACTATATCCTAACTGACAATAAACTCTCTTTGGTCTTTTCAAAATAGGAAATGAATTATACAGATATTGAAATAATGTCGCCTGTTGGCTCTTATGAAGCTCTAATGGGTGCCATACAAGGAGGAGCCGATAGCATTTATTTTGGAGTTGGAACCCTAAATATGCGAAGTGGTTCAGCAAATAATTTTACCATAGATGACATTAAGCCAATTGTTGAAACTGCAAAACAACATGGAGTAAAGACATACTTAACTCTAAACACTATTGTCTATGATGAGGAGTTGGATTACTTAAAACAGGTTATTGATAGGGCAAAACAAAACAATATAGATGCAATTATAGCCTCCGATATGGCAGTTTTGTCTTATGCAAAAGAAAAACAAGTGGAAATTCACCTCTCTACCCAATGCAATATTACCAATATAGAGTCAGTAAAATTCTTTTCCTCTTTTGCAGATGTTATTGTAACTGCAAGAGAGCTTTCTTTAAATCAAGTAAAAAATATAATTGATAAAATAGAAGAACAAAATATAAGGGGACCAAAAGGAGAACTTATAAGAATTGAATGTTTTGTTCATGGCGCTCTATGTATGGCTGTTTCGGGTAAATGTTATATTTCTTTGGATAATGCAAATAAGAGTGCAAATAGAGGAAGCTGTTTGCAATATTGCAGACGCCCATATAAGGTGACAGACTTGGATGGAGGCACAGAGCTTTTGGTGGATAATAAATACATAATGTCTCCAAAGGACTTA
The DNA here is from genome assembly GCA_031262295.1 of Bacteroidales bacterium. Taxonomy (GTDB): domain Bacteria; phylum Bacteroidota; class Bacteroidia; order Bacteroidales; family P3; genus UBA10566. The sequence continues at coordinate 52,147 of JAISIA010000040.1, forward strand.
AAGACTATAGATTTCTTAGATAAGATTCTTTCCTCAGGAGTTAGGGTTTTGAAAATTGAAGGCAGAGGTCGCTCAGCAGAATATGTAAAAACCGTTACTCAAACCTACAAAGAAGCTGTCAAGGCATACTTTTCCAATTCTTTTAATGAAGAAAACAAGAAAAAATGGAATGAAAAACTACGCTCAGTCTATAATAGGGACTTCTGGGATGGCTACTACTTGGGACAAAAAGTTGGAGAATGGACTACAAAATATGGATCAAGAGCAACAAAAGAAAAAGAATTTATAGGCATAGTTACTAATTATTTCAAGAATATTGGTGTTGCTGAAATAAAAATTCAAACAGGGGAATTGTCCTTAGGTGATGAGATTTTGGTTTTAGGTCCCACAACGGGGGTTTATCAAGATATTGTAGGAGAAATAAGAGTTGATTTACTAAAAGTAGAAAAGGCAATAAAGGGAGAGGCGTTTTCCATTGCCACAAAAGAAATTCTAAGGCGTGGAGACAAACTATACAAGATGAAAAACAAAGAAAATGATTAAATTTAACTACCATAGCCATTCCTTTTTCTGCGATGGGAAGAATACTTTGGAAGAAATGGCTATTTCTGCAATAGAAAACAAAATGCAATATTTTGGATTTTCTGCCCATAGCTCACTTCCTTCAATAAGCAATTTCGGCTTACAGGAAAATGAAATTAAGAATTACTTAGATGAGATTAATCGTTTAAAGGAAAAATACAAAGACAAAATTAAACTTTTTGCCTCAATGGAGTTTGATTATATTCCTTCCATCACAAAGGATATTAGAGAAAAGGCAAGGTTATATAATTTGGACTACATTATTTGTTCTGTTCATTTAGTGGAATCCAAAAGTGGAGGATATTGGTTTATTGATGGGTCAAAGCAAGAAAGCTATGATGAGGGACTAAAAGAATATTTCAATGGAAATATTAAAGAAGGCGTCACTGCATTTTTTCAACAAACCATTTCCATGATAGAGAATGTAAAGCCCGATATTGTGGGACACTTTGACAAGATAAAGATGCACAATAGGGACAGATACTTTTTGGAAACTGACTCTTGGTACAAAGACCTTGTTATGGCAACAATTGAAGCTATGAAAAAGAATAACTCCATTTGTGAGGTCAATACACGTGGGCTTTACAAGGGAAGAAGTAATGATTATTATCCATTGACTGCTTGGTTAAAGATAATGGCAAAAGAGAATATTAGAGTTACTATCTCAACAGATGCACATAAGAAAGAGGAAGTATCATCCTTGTTTTTGGAATGCAGAAACCATATTAAGGATTGCGGATATAAGGAAGTATATTATTTTGATGGAGCTTGGAAAGCAGATAAACTATAAAAGAAAAAAATGGATAACTCCATAGAAAATAATATAGAAATAATTAAAACCTTAGATGGGTCATATTCCCTACAAAGAAATGATATAGAAGAAACCTATCATTCTGTTTTTGGAGCAAGGAATGAAAGTGAGCATATATTCATTAATGCAGGCATAAAGCAAATAGAAAAACCAAATATTAATGTTTTGGAAATTGGTTTTGGCACAGGCTTAAATGCAATCCTAACCTTGCTTTATGCAAAAGAAAACAAAAAGAAAATATTCTATCAAGCCATAGAAAAATATCCATTAGAAGAGGAGATTATATCCAAGTTAAACTATGGAGAAATTTTGGATAATAAAGACCTATTCCTTAAAATACACTCTTCAAAGTGGGGAAATGAAAATAGGATAGATGAGTTTTTCTTATTGAAAAAAATTTTTTCATCTGCCCAAAGCATAATTTATCCCGATAATTTCTTTGATATAGTATATTTTGATGCCTTTTCTCCCGAAAAAGAACCCTCTTTATGGGAAAAAGATATTATTCAAAATATGTATAATACCCTAAAGCAGGGAGGAATATTTATTACATATTGCTGTAAGGGGCAGGTGAAAAGAACACTTAAAGAGTGTGGATTTTCTCTTGAAAAACTTCCCGGTCCCAAAGGAAAACGTGAGATTTTAAGAGCAGAGAAAAAATAATCCTCTTTCTTTTTTCTTTTTACTATATTTGCAAAAACTTTTTTTATTTTGATAAGATATATTATTCATACATTCTTTACCAAGACTCTTGTCTCATCATTAGGTTTTTTAACCATAATATTGATAAGTCATATTCTTGGACCAGAAGCAAGAGGAGAACAATCCATATTCCTTTCCAACGTTGTTCTTCTTATACTTTTTACAACCCTAATGGGCAACTCAACACTTGTTTATTTAGCTCCTCGTTACGACTTTTCTGAATTATTTATTCCCTCCTTTCTTTGGACAATACTCTCTCTTATAATTGGCTTTTTACTACTTCCCCTCTTTAATAATGTTGTCACCTATCCAATATACCTACTACTAATTGTGTTTTTTGCATCAATAAATGATACAAATAGCTTTATTCTCTTAGGGAAAGAAAGAATTAAAGAGAGTAATTATCTAAAAATAATCCCTCCTCTTTCAACCATTTCTATTCTTTTTGTCCTATTTCTTTTAGGAAAATTTTCTTCAACATTCAATTATGTCGTCTCTCTCCTTATTGGATATGCCCTAAGTTTTCTCTTTGGAATATTTTTTCTAAGAAAGGATTTTCTTAAACTGCATTTATTAGAAAAAAAGGCATTTATTTATATACTTCAAATGATGCTTTTCATTGGAGGAATTAAACAATTTGGAAGCATATTCCAAATGCTAACTTCAAGATTATCTTTCTATATTATTGCTATTTATTGTGGAGATAAAATATTGGGAAACTTTTCCAATGGCATTAGTCTTTTGGAAGTTGTCCTAATCTTTGGAACCTCTTTGGCTATGGTACAATATTCCATTTTATCCAACACCGAAGATAAGGTCTTTGAAAAAATGTTCTCTCTTATAATGACAAAGCTAAATATAGTTTTCACTTTTTTTGCTCTATTAGTGCTTTGTCTTTTACCCTCTGAGGTTTATACCTTTATATTTGGCTCAGGATTTAATGAAATAAAGAATGTTATAATTCTTCTAAGCCTTTCAACCTTCCTTTTAAGTATTTCTTCAACCTTTACCCAGCATTTTGCCTCAAAGGGTAACTTTACAATCTCTGCATTTTCCTCTTTTGTTGCATTTTTAGCAACATGCCTTTTTGGCTTTTGGCTTATTCCTCTCTATGGTATAATTGGAGCTGCAATAAGTACAACAATATCATACGCAATTTGCCTTCTAATAGAAGGATATTACTTTAAGAAATGGACAAAACTAAAATTCTCCGACTTTATAATAAGAAAAAGTGATATTCCACTTATTAAAGATTTTCTCTCTAATAAATTTGAAAAAAATAAATATTAAAAATCATATATACACACTTTTAAGTTATTTTACTTACACAAAAATATTTTTTTTAACATTTTTTCCTTCAAATGTTAAATTCAAAATTTAAAAACTGAAAATTGCCGTTTGCTTTTTTGAAAATAATTTTATATCTTTGCCGAAACAAAGCCCCTTTTTAAGGGCAATAAAGCTCTAATATTCCCAAATTTTATTTTCATTTTTTCTTTCAAGATAATAATCTTATTATTAGTTTGTTATCCTTAAATAAATCTTCGTTTTAGTAAATTATTTCTTCGTTTTAGCAAAATAAAACAGCGTTTTATTTGAATTTTTCTTCGTTTTTTTCTGTAAAAATTAGAATTTGGTTTTTTTAATGAAAAATCTGAAAAAATAAATTAAAAGTTGCTTGAATTGTATTGATAATTAGCGAATTAATAATTTGACAAAATTTTAACAAATTTTTGTGTTGCAAAAATTGAATTTTTGAATGAAATGTTAAAATTTGTTAAAATTTGGCGAAAAAATTTACTAAAGTGTTAAAAAAGGGGTAAAAAAAGGGGGTTGAAATGTTAAAAAAATTGGGAATTTTAATAAATTCTTCCTTTCTTTTCAATAAAGTGTAGTAAAATAAAGGTGTTTCCTATATTATACCTCTTATTTCTGAAAGATTTTTTATATTGTTTTTATCCATATATTCTTTTATTCCCTCAACAACTTCAAGTGATACCATTGGGTTTATAAAGTTAGCAGTCCCTATTTCAATGGCTGATGCTCCAACTAATATAAATTCAATTGCATCTTGTGCAGATATTATTCCTCCCATGCCTATTATTGGGATGGAGACTTGTTTATAGGTTTGCCAAAGGCAGCGAAGTGCCACTGGTTTTATTGCAGGACCAGAAAGACCTCCTGTTATTGTGGATAGCAATGCTTTTTTTCTATTAGCATCAACAGCCATCCCCAAAAGGGTATTTATCATTGAAAGAGCGTCTGCACCAGAGTCTTCAACGCTTTTAGCAATTTCTACAATACTTGTAACATTTGGACTAAGTTTTACAATAAGAGTCTTTTTATAAACCTCTCTTACCTTCTTTACAACCTCTTTTGCCATCTTGGGATCGGTACCAAAGACCATACCTCCCTGCTTTACATTGGGACAGGATATGTTTAATTCAATACCAACTATGTTTTCTAATTCATTTATTCTTTGAGAAACCTCAACGTATTCCTCTATTGTTGATCCAGAAACATTAACAATAAGGTTGGTTTTTATATCTTTTATCCTTTTATATATGCTTTTACAGAAGAAATCTACGCCCTTGTTTTGTAATCCTACTGCATTTAGCATACCCGATGGAGTTTCTGCCATTCTTGGATAAGGATTACCTTCTCTTTTTTCTTTTGTTGTTGCCTTAACAACTATGCCTCCTAAGTTTTCAACAGGGAAAAAATCTTCAAATTCTTCACCATAGCCAAAGGTTCCTGAGGCTGTTAGAACGGGATTCTTTAATTTAATTTTCCCTATCTCTACTTCCAAGCCACTATTATTTATATTCATCTTCTTTCCTTTTATTAAAAATTTTTCAACTCGCTTGAAAGAAAAACTGGACCATTAATGCAGGTTCTCTTATTTCCCGTGTCGGTATCCACAACGCAGCAAAGACAAACGCCAAAGCCGCAAGCCATTTTATGTTCCAAAGAAACAAAACATGGGATGTTACGTTTTTCCATAATGGATGCAACTTTTTGCATCATAATTGTTGGACCGCAGCAATAAACTGCATCAAAGTCTTCTTCCATTATGGGATGTTCTGTCACCAAACCCTTAAATCCGCAACTTCCATTTTCAGTTGCAATATGCAAAGGACCTAAATCGGAGAACTTATCCTTATTGAAGAGTTGTATTGTGTCCCTACTGCCAATTAAGGTGTTAAAGGCAGTGCCTTTTTCTTTTAAGCATCTTGCTAAATATAGTAGTGGTGCTGCTCCAACGCCTCCTCCAATTAATAATACCTTATTTCCAATTAGAGAAAAGCCATTACCTAAGGGAAAAATTAGATTTAGGCTATTGCCCATCTCAATTTTAGATAATTCTTCTGTGCCTTTGCCAACAATTTGTATGACTAAGCTTATTTGGTTGTTTTCTTTTGAAACATCATGTATGGAAATGGGACGGCGAAGTAAAACATCTTTTTTGTCTTTTATTAGTATTTCAACAAATTGTCCCGGTTTTATCTCTGGAAGAACTTCTTCTTGGTATTGAAGTTTTAAAATAAAGAGATCGGATCTTATCATTTCCTTTCCCACAACTATAAAGTCCTTGCAATATTTCATCTACCCCTTGTTTTGTTTTTATGTTTAAGCGACTTTTTTATTTGGATAAAATTCCAAAGTGCAAAAATAGCATTTTTCCTCTTTTTAAACAAAAACTTCATATATTTGCATCCTTGCAAACCATATATATATATTTTTATGAAAAACATCTTTTTCTCTTTTTTAATCCTATTTAGCATGGCATTTATCTCTTCATGTGAGGTAGAATTTAATCCTAATGGCTCTTGGAAAGAAACAACTGTGGTTTATGGAGTATTGGATCAGGATGCAGATACAAATTTTGTAAGGATTGAAAAATGTTTTTTGGGGGAAGGAAACTATGTTAATTTCTCTAAGGTTAAGGATTCTGTATATTATAAAGAGGAAGAACTTTCGGTTAATTTGTATGCCTTCTACTATTGGGAGACTAACGCTTGGGATACTACTAAGGCATTGGAAAAAATCCCTCTTAACTACACTGAAACCTATAAAAAAGATTCAGGAGAGTTCTATTACGATGTTTCTCCTATCTATTTTACAACCCATAAGCTAAATTCCCAGATGGAATATTATCTTGTGATAAAGAATCTTATTACAGGCAATACTACAACTTCTCACTCTCGTTTGGTGGCAGATTATAAGGTGACAGCACCTTCGGGAAACTCCTTTGGTTTTAATTATAATTCAACCTACCAACAATACTTATTAAATTGCAAATGGACATCTCAAACCTCTGGTGCCTTAGGTGAGATGCCTAAGATGTTTCAACCTGCAATAAGGTTTAACTTTTTGGAGAATGGACAAAAGGCTTTTGTGGATTTAAAGTTCAGTTCAATAAATAATCCCTTCACTTTGGAGGATAGAGAGATTTCTTTTTTGATATTTCACGATGAGGTGGTCAGCCAAATTAAGGATAAGGTTTCAAAAAGAGGGGTAGCACAAAGAAGTTTCCTTATGGACACTCCTACTTTTGAGATTTTTGTTTATTCTTGTGGCGAAAACTTGAAGAATTACATAGATAATAATGTCCCTATTGTCTCTTTAACAGAAAGACCTGTTTATTCCAATATAGAAAATGGTATAGGCATTTTCTCATCAAGAAGATTGAATATAAAGAAAAGCTATACTTCTTTTCCTGATTCTTTCAAAGCAGAAATTGAAGGTTTAAATATCGGTTTTTAGTTTAAAGAGATAAATTTTAAAAAAAATGTTAAATTTTTATAATAATACGCCTAATCTATGCGTTACATTAGTGTATTTAACAAACTAAAAGAAAAAGGAAAATGAAACTAAACAAGAAATTAGAAGAAGCGTTAAACGCTCAAATCAATGCTGAATTATGGTCAGCTTATCTTTATTTGGCAATGTCAGCAGACTTTTCTGCAAAGGGCTTAGGAGGTTTTGCAAATTGGATGTTTGTTCAGTTCAACGAAGAACAAGAACATGCAATGAAGATATTTAATTATATGGTTCAAAGAGGCAACAAACCAGATTTAAGACCTATTGCTAAGGTTGAAAAAACTTGGAAAACTCCTCTTGATGCTTTTAAGAGCACATTGAAACACGAGATTGAAGTTACAAAAATGATTAATGACCTTTATGCTTTGGCAGTAGAGGAAAAGGATTATGCAACTCAATCAATGTTAAAGTGGTTTATTGACGAACAAGTTGAAGAAGAAGAACAAGCACAAGAAATTATTGATTCTCTAACTCTAATAAATGGAGATGGTGTAGGAATATATCAATTAGATAAAAAATTATCTAAAAGAGAACAAGACTAAGAAATAGATTCTTTTTTATGTAAGAGGGGTGTTTTTATTTTAAAGACACCTTTTTTTATTTTCAATAAATATAAAAGCTTATTACAGTTGCTTTGCTTTTATCGCTATAATGAATTGTATCTTTCTCTTGCTGGTGCAACAAATAAGGAAGAGGGGTATTCCAAAATAATTCTTTCATAGTATTGTTTTGCTTTTTCCTTATTAAGAAAATGTTCCTCTTGAAGTTTTGCAAGTAGGAAAAGTGCATCATCAGCCATTAGATCCGTAGGGTATTTAATTAATATTTCATTTAAAAGCTCCTCTGCCTTTAAGTAGTCGTTTTCCTTTATTGCAATTTGGCTTTTAAGATATAGGACCTCATCAAATAGGGGGTGATACAAATAATTTCTTTGCAGAGAGTCTAAACAAGAGGTAGCTTTTTTTAATTTATTTTGATATACCAACATTTCTGCCTTAGAATATATGGATAAACCATTGTAGGAGGAGTCTTCATCAATATTATCTGATATTAACATTGAATATTTCATAGCATCATTGGCAATAAGTTTTGTTGTGCTACTTCTAAGAGCATCAAATTGGGAATTAGCCCAAGGGAAATCTCCATTATAATAGGAAAGCATTGCATTGCGAAACTTAGCTTGTGAGCCTAATACATCGTTTTTAAAATCTTTTTCAACTTGCAAATAAGTTAAGGAAGCCTCCCAAATGTCTCCATACATTAAATATATATCTGCTCTTAACAACTTACTCTCTGCCCTTTCTTCCTTATTTATCGTTTTCATTGAAATTATTTCATCCAATAAATCCACAGCCTCTTGTGGAGAGGACAAATAATATGCAAGTAAGAAAGCATATTGATACATTATCTTTACGCTATAAGTATTCTTTCCTAAGACTGATAGAACATTTTGATATTCTGCTTTTATTCTTTCAATTTCTTTTTGATTTGGAGAAGTTAAACTAATGAAAGGCTCATACAAACAATTTAGTCTTCCTATTAAACTATTCACATAATAATTGTTTTCTTCTCCTTTTGCAATTATGTAGGAAAAAGCATCTTTTGCCTCATTATAATCCTTATTGTTAAGGGCTATGTTTGCAATTTCAAACATAGTTTCTCCACTTTCTTGTTCAAATCTTTTATCTACTGCCTTTGCTTGCAAAAAAGCCATCTTATAATCTTTTTCCTGTAATAGTAACCATAGATAAAGATAGGTCATAGCCTTATTATTGGGATCCTTTTGCACCCTTTTCAAAATTTCTTTATTTAATTCAAGGGAATATTTCTTATCATTATTGCTTTGTAATATATTAGAAAGGTAAATCTTTATTTGATTTAAAGAATTTGGGTTATAGTTTAAAAGATTTAAATACTCCTCTATTGCCTTAGAAAACCTATCTTCCCTTATATATAATAGGGATAATTCATAAATAAAAGCATAAGGGTTTTTGAGAATTTCTTGTCCTTGTTTTATTATTTTAATTGCATAATCTATTTTGTCTTCTTTTACATAATAGTTTATTAGAAGAGATATATTGGAAGTATTGTTTTTTAAACCTAATAATACTTTTTCAAATTCTTTATCTGCTTTTTTGTTTTCTCCAATCCTTTTATAGTGAATAACCAAATGAGAAGGGTAATATGGAGAGGAAGGATTTTTCTTTATTGCTTTCTTAATAAGTTTTTCTGCATCCTTATTTTCTCCTACTAAATAATATAGATTCTTTAAGGTATTGTAGTTTCCTTCGGAGAATGTTTTATCTAATTGATCTTCCAATATGCTTATATTATTTAATATTTCTTCCTTATTGTCTTGAGAAAAAACAATTGTGGAGTAAAGAAAGAAAACAAGAAAACAGAATATTGCCCTATTCATTATATTCATTAAATAATATTATTTCTTTTATAACGAAAAAGGATTATAAAACGTTTAGGATTTGTTCTTTTATTTTTTCTAATTCGTCTTTCATTTGTACAACTATTTGTTGTATTGTTGCATTTTGTGCTTTTGAGCCAAGAGTATTGATTTCACGATTTATTTCTTGAGCGATAAAGCCTAATTTCTTTCCTGAAAAGTCTTCTTTTTTTATGGTTTCAATGAAATAATCCAAGTGTTGAGCTAATCTAATCTTTTCTTCTGTTATATCTAATTTTTCAATATAGTATATCATTTCTTGTTCTAAACGATTATTATCAATGGAAGCATCTTTTAATTCCATTAATTTTTGTTTTAATCTCTCCTTTATAAGAGAGGAACGTTGAGGTTCATTTTTCTCAACTTGCAATGAAAGCTCTTTGATAATGTTTATTCTTTTTACTATATCATTTTCTAATACCTCTCCTTCTTGACTTCTAAAAAGATTTGTATTTTCAATAGCTTCACTTATTAAATTATTAACTGCAAGAATCTCTTCTTTTAGAGGTGGAACTACTTTCTCGTTATCGGAAATTTCAAAAAGATGAAGAGCTTGTGAAAATAAGTCTTCATTATTTGCTTCAACTTTTTTTGAGAGTTTTTCTAATTCTTTGTAGTAATTAATGAAGACTTCTTCATTAATATTTAAAGGAAGTGAGGTTTGATTTGTTTGAATTGTAATTATACAATCTATTTTCCCACGCAATAATCCATTTTGTAGAAGATTTTTTATTGAAATTTCTTGTGATTTATAGTTTGAAGGAAGTTTTAGGATTATATCTGCTGCCTTACTATTTAGAGTTTTTATTTCAACATCTATTGTTTTATCTTGAAAATTTGCGGATACCTTGCTATATCCTGTCATTGACTTTAACATATATTAAGATTTTTTATCAGTAAAAAAGATTTAACCATACAAAGGTACGATAATTTACTCTTTTTGCAAGAATCTTAATTGAATAAAAAAAATAAAGACGCCTAAAAAAGCGTCCTTATTGAGAATTTACATTTGTAATAATATTTCATCATCCTTTTCTTGGTTTATAAATTTTTCATAAAATAACATTGTCACTTTTTTCCCAACAATTATAAACACCTTAGGTTCTCCTATTAAATCATATTTATATGAAAACAATTTAGCTTTGTCGCCACTTATATTAGTATTATAGAATATTTGTTGTTTTGTTAGTTTATCAAAATATGATTTAGCACTATTATAATAATGTTTTCTAAATGTTGCATTTGATATTGAAGTTTTATTTTCACTAACAACAATAAATATATTTATGTTTGAATTATTCCAAAATTTGTTTTCTTCTAAAAATTCAGATAATTCCTCATAGCATTGATGACAATTTTGAGAGGAGAATGTTATTAAATATGTAGTGTCAGAAAAAATTCCTTTTATTTTTTCGCCATAAATGTCTATAAATTCATATTTTGTTTGAGAAAAAGCATTAAAAGATGCTACAATTATTGTAATTAAAAATATTATCCTTTTCATTTTGCATCAATATGATATTTATCAATTGTTAAAAGACAATCATTGTCAATTTTATATTTATCCTCTGCCTTATTAAATTCATTTTCGTTTTTATAATCTTCTCTTTTTAGAGGTGTCTTATAAGAAAATTTAAAAATTTCATTACCCCTTAAAACAAAATCACTAAAAGTGGATAATTCGTCATCATTTTGGCTTATGGTTTCTTTACGCAAAACCCATTTATCATTTTCTTTTCGCCAAATATCATGAAAATATTTAGCTTCTTTATTTATAATAAGTCTATAAAAAACAAGTAAATATTCATCCGATGCCTGAATTTTTAGTATAGCAGAAGAGCTATCCCATATATATTTTGACATTTCATATAGTCTTTCAACTGCAAATTCATATTTATTTAATGTTTTAAGTTCTTTTTCTTTGTCTATTGTCACCCAATTTGACTTTTTTGTCAAAGAAATAGAATCAATAATGTTTAGATTATAGTCATAAATATTTATTTTATATTCATTGGCAGGAGTATAAAACACATTAGTGCTATTAAAACACATTACTTTATTTGGACTATAATATGTTAATATTGGAGAAGGACAATCTAAATATTCTCTCTCTTTAATTATTTTTTGATCTTTTAAACTATACAAATACCAAAATGTACTTTTATCAAAATGCATATTAGTGTTCAGATAATGTCTGTAAAATAAAAGAGTATCATTATTTAGTTTATATACATCAGCCGAGTATATATCACCTTTAAGAATAGGTTTTGTAATATAGGATGAATTTGAATAATAATTTTCGTCTTCATTTTTTTCATACCTATATACCCTATTCCCCAAAGAAGCATATATGTAATCATCATTAATCCAAAAATTATGCAAAGAACTTCTACTTTTAACATAATTATCATTTAAAAAATTTAGATAGAACTTAAAAAAAATATTTGTTTTTATATCAAATCCATTAACAATTATTTTTGTAATATCCTTATCTGCTTTTTTTGTTTCAATAAAATATAATGTATCGTTTAAAATATATGTTTCCAAATTAACACCTATACAATCAGTTTGAATATCTGAAAATATTGTAGTATCATATTTTATAGTTAATTCATTATTTTGAGAAAAAAGAAAAAAAGATGTGGCTATAAATAGCCACATCAAAATAAATTTAAGTTTCATTTTTTACTTCTTCAATTAAATTTTCACTTCTTCCATTGTTATGATAACATTACCATCACAATTTTTATTTAAATTCCATTGAAAAGAAAATGCAATTAAACATTTTTTACCTTCCAAAGAAGTCAAATTGTATTTTTTGGATGTTTTCCCTCTAAGAATACCTTCTTCTAAGACCTTGTTGTCTATAATTGTCATCATTGAACTAAAAATCTCTTCTATTATTGATGGGTCAAAGGTATTTCCATCAATATTTGATTTTGCTTCCTGAATTTTACAACGTTCATATCCTCCATCTATGCAAGTCAAATCCCAATAACGGATATTACCATTTTCACCTGTACGAGCTTGCTTTACGTAATCATAACCAATATAGAATCCCCATTTAAGATTAAATCTAAGAACTCCTCCTTCTTTTTCACAATTTATTACATTCTTTGAAAAACCTGTAAGTCCGATTGCAATTAATGCAATAAAAATAACTAATTTTTTCATATCTTTTTCCCACTTAAGCCCTTCCTTTTAGGACAATTTAGTTAAATAACATTTACATGGGTGATAAATGTTATGTTAATAGTTTTGATGCGGCAAATATATAATTATTTTTAAAAAAAATACAATTAATAACAACAAAAATATATTATTTTATTATTATTTTAATACTTTATAATTTTTAAAAAAAATTATAATAAAAATGTTAAAAATCTTTTTATTGAAAATATTGATTTTGATTTACGAAATATGATTTTGTAAAAAAGATTTATTTTATCAGAGCTGCAATAAATTAAAAAACAATTTAATTAAATTCCTGCTTTCTTTACCTTGTAGCCATCTGTTATAAGAATATTATATACCTTATCTATATTGTTGCCTTGAATTAGAATTTCTCCATCTTTTATATTTCCACCAACGCCACACTTTGTTTTAAGATATTTTCCTAAGACTTCCAAATCTTCTTCCTTCCCTATAAATCCTTTAACTAAGGTGACAACCTTACCACCTCTTTGTTTTTTATCAAGCATTACTTTTAGGTTTTGTTCCTTTTTAGGTAATGTTTCCTTCTCTTGCTCACTCCTGGTTTCGTATTGGAAGGAAGGATTGGTTGAGTAAATTATGCCAATTCTGTTTTTTTCTTTCTTCATCATTATTTGGTATTATCACATTTAGACTTTTATGATTTACAGATATGTTTAACTCCTTTTCCATCTCCAAAGACTCACCATCTAAATTCACAAGTAGAGAATCATTGTTTATTACCTTTACTTTTTTTGTCTTAAAGGTATTTACATATACTGATTTATCAAAATTCTTAAAAAATAAAAGCTGAACTGTCCAAGGAAGCATTATTATTGGAACCTTTTTAACAACACTTACCTGTATATATCCGTCATCAACCTTAGCAGAAGGAGCAACAATTGTATTAAATCCAAATTGAGTTGAGTTGGCAAAACAAATAAATAGGGCAGATGTTTCTAATACTCCCTCATCATACTCTATCCTATATTTTTTTTCTTCATAGAAAGGATAGTGTTGAAGTATAAGTTGCATATATTTATTAAAGCCTCTTGTTTTTGTTTTTCTAAATTCACTTGCAATTAGAGCATCAAAACCTATACCCGCAATAGAAGCATATATTTTATTATTTATCTTCATTGTGTCTATTGCAATACGTTTGCCTTTGTTTAAAAGCTCAATTGCATCTTCAATCTTCAAAGGAATATTTAATGTTCTTGCCAATCCATTACCACTTCCCGCAGGTATTATTCCAAGAGTAACATTTGTGTTTATTAAACCTCTTACGCAATCATTAATTGAGCCGTCTCCACCAACAGCAACCACTATATCCACTCCTTTTATTGCAGCTTGATAACTTATAAGTGTTGCATGATGGGCATATTCTGTATAAATTACTTCATAATCAAACAAGGATAAATCTAAAATTTTGTCAATTGCTTGCTCAACACTTTTTTGTTTTCCAACGCCTGATATAGGGTTAATGATAAATAAAATTGATTCTTTCTTCATTAGTTTATAATCAAATTATTTTCTATAAGCCTTGAATTATATTGCTCTATTATGGCTTTTGTTTTTAAAGTCATATTATTTAATCTTTCTTTATTAGAAGAAGAAATATCTTTTTTGCAATTTGGATCATTAGGAAGATAATATAGAGTAGGTGTTATATCATCATTATATTTTAGGACATAGTTCCCTTCTCTAAAAATATACTCTCCGTTTAGATAAAGAATATAATAGTTTTCATCATTAGAAAATATGTTTTGCCCAAAGGAAATGAAACTATAAGGATAATGTATTAAACTCATAGCCGAAGGAAGAATGTCTATTTGTTGCATAAACTTTTCTACCTTTATTCCATGCTTTAATTTAGGATGGAAAAAGATTATTGGGATTCTAAATGTTCCCATTAAAGTTCTGTATTGAGGAAATTCTGTTATAGCAGAATGGTCAGCAGTAATTATAAATAGGGTATTTTCATACCAAGACTTTTCTTTTGCCTTTTCAAAGAAACGTTTTAAGGCATAATCTGCATAACCAACTGTTTCATGAACTATCATTGTTCCCTTTGGAAAGCGATTTTTATGTTGCAAAGGTATGGTATAGGGGTGATGAGAGCTTAATGTAAAGACAGCAGAAGTAAAAGGCTCTTTATATTCATCAAGTTTATTTACCATATATTGCAAGAAAGGTTCATCAAAAATCCCCCATTTGCCATCATAATCTTTGTCATTATTATATTGAGTCCTTCCAAAATAATTGTCATATCCTACATTCTTTGTAAAGGCATCAAAACCCATAGTTCCATTATAGCCTCCATGAAAGAAGGATGTCTTATAATTAAACTTCTTTAATAAGGATGCAAAGGAAGAAATATTATCACTTCCATACTGGGATGTAATAAAGGATTCATTGGAAAGTAAAGGTAAAGATGAAAGAACACTTGGCAAACCATCTATGCTTCGTTTTCCATTGGCATAACCTTCAAAAACAATTGAACGTTTTGCTAATGAAGAAAGGAAAGGAGTATATTTTAATAGGTATTCCTCAGAAAAACTTTCCAAAATAATAACAACAACATTTGTTTTTTCTACGCTTAACGGCTCATTAAATAATGTATCAGCCAATATTTTTTCTGGCTTTATTATAGGATTATAGTATTTCTCCAAATCTTTTTGAGAAGGAAAGTATTGCTTTTTCTCCAAATCTACTCTCCCCCAAGAGCGATATAGAGTAAAAGGTGTGTTTAGTACTAAGGCGGTATTTTGAGACGAGGCATAATAATTGGCATGCACAACAGAGAGTGGTCTTAATTGAATGCCTCCTCTTTGAAATAAAAAAGCAATAGATCCAAAAATAACAAAGAAAGCAATGTTTTTAATATACCATTTCCTATTTGCAATTATAAGTTCTGAACCATATTTGCGATTTATTCTTCTATAAAAATAGAATAATATTATGTTTAGTATAACAAATATTAGGATAATATGCCAATAGTCTTTTGCAAATTGAGGAATTAATTCCTTAAAATCTCCCCCAACACCCAAGTAATTGAAAAAATCATAGCTAATACGCTTAAAGGTGAATTTATAATAGCCAACATCTATAAGATTTAATATCATCATAAGATTGACCCCAAGAATATATAGGAAGTTTTCTATTGCCTTGTACCACTTATTTTGTCTTATTGGCAAAGGTAAAAGAGCAAAAAAGAGGTAAGGATAAAGATATAAGGCAACAGAAGAAAGAGCAAAACGAATAGAGCCTAATAGAATTGAAAGAAAATCAGAAAAGGAATCAATGGAAAAAATTGCTGTATTGAAAAAATACATTGCCACTTGCGTTAAAAGCAGAAGAAAGAATGCAAGAAAGAATTTTAATATAACAGATTTTTGTATTTTCATCTTTAAGTCCTATTTTTAGATTTATTAGTTTATTTTTGTTTAGGTTTATATTTTGCAGAATTTATTATTTCCATAGCATCCGTGTTTTCAAAAAGCTCTTTTAATGTCTTTTTATTTTCCTTTTGGTATTTTTCAACAATCCTATATCCTATGTAATCTGCAATTCTTGAAGGAGAATTTTCTATATTCTTTGTTGAAGGTCCCTCTGAGATAAGATGCATATACTTTCCTCTTTCTTTAGAATAAAGTATATTGCTTTTAATTATTAATGACCATATATTATATTCATTTTCCATAACCCATTGCATTTGTAAAGGAGTGTAACGAAATAGATCGCTCATATTACTATTAGGAAGGATTTGCTTTAAGGCATAATAGAACTTTCCTCTTTCAATAATTATGTCTAAAAATGTTGCATTGGGACTTTGTTCTTTTAATTCAATATTTCCTGTTGTAACATTTCTTAGATAGGACGTCATTATATCAACAGGCAAAAAACAGGAATCCAACATAGTTTTTATGTATTTTGGATAGTAAGCATACAAACTATTATTGTCAAAACTATTTATTGAATATAGATCTAAGGCAAAGATTATAAAACTTTCTTGTGATACTACTCGCATTGAATAAGCGTAGGAAAATTCAGCAGGACCTAATATTAAGGAATAGAGTTGTGGAATCCTAATATTAGGATAGTCCTCCATTAATATAGCGAATGCTGTTGTTATATCCTTTTGTAGCCATAGAATATCCCCGTATTTTTTCTCTACAATATTATATATATCTATCATATTCCTATCGGTAGAAAACTGATAAATCTCATTAAAGTATTCTTCATTGCTTAATGGGGCATTAAATAGAGGTTTATATTGATTGTAATATTTTTGTAAGGTATCTTTAAGATGTTCTTTTGGGGAGGAAAATAGAAGTTTTTCAAACCTATTAACCTTCATTGTAATTTTCTCCTTAGTTTGCGGTAATATAATTTGCTTTTCCTCCTTCTTATTACAAGAAACAAAACAAAATACTATTAAAAAAGCAATTAAAAATATCCTTTTCATAGGTGCAAAAATAGATAAAAAACAAGCTCTTTAAACAAAAAAGAGATTATTCTTTCTATTTAAAGATATTTTAATAGGAAAAATATTTTTGTAAATACCTATTATTAAAAGAAAACATTTAGTTATTTACTCTAAAAATAAGAATATCAAAAATAAAAACCTTAATTTATTTTTAAATAAAAAGGATAAAATCACATTAAATCATTTTTTTAACATTTTTTT
>JAISIA010000048.1 GCA_031262295.1 Bacteroidales bacterium
TTTGAAAATATTAAATTCCGTTAGGAAAAACAAAGGTCGGTTGCCGACAAAAATTGAGTGAAATGTTAAAAATTCGTCAAATTTTGTGTTTTTTATGAGGATGAAATGTTAAAATTTGGGCAAAATGCGGGGAAATTATGTTAAATAATTTCTAAATTTATGCAATTTGCTTTTTATTATTAAAGAAGTAATAGCGGGGGATTGGGAATGCTTATATTCTTTTTAAGCAAATTCTTCATTTAAAAACTCTTGTAATCTTGTTGGAGTTACATCTTCTTCCAACCTTCCTGCCTTTGCAATGGAAATATTCCCTGTTTGCTCGCTTACAACTATGGCTATGGCATCGGTTTGTTCGCTTATTCCAATGGCAGAACGATGTCTTAATCCAAGATGAGGAGGAAGATTATAGTTGGTACTTACAGGTAGTATGCAACGTGCAGCTTTTATGAAATTACCTTTTATTATAACTGCCCCATCATGCAAAGGGGTATTCTTAAAAAATATGGTTTCTATCAATTGGGTATTTATTTTGCAATCCAAAACCTCTCCTGTTTGTATTATAGTCTCTAAATCATTATTCCTTAAAAGCACAATAAGTGCTCCTGTCTTTGATTGAGAAAGATGTTTATATGCCTGAATAATTGCAATGGAGTTAAACTTATCGGTCTCACTTTTATTCATCTTCCAGAAAAAAAACCTTCCATTCCTACTTCTTGAAACGCTCTTTGAGCCAAGCATAGCAAAGTAGCGGCGAATCTCTGGTTGGAAAATAATAATTATTGCAATAGCACCCACACTTATAAATTGCCCAATTATTTCGGTTAATATCCTCATCTTAAAAAAGGATACTGCAACCCAAACTAAGTATATTATCAAAAAAGCTATGACAATATTCAAGGCAGTGCTGCCTTTTAGAAGACGATAAATAAAATAAATTAGGATTATTGAAAGAATTATATCCAAATAATCTGCTATTCTAAGGGGAAAAGTTTGTATGAAAAGATCAATCATAAATTTTTATTTTGTTTTTAATTGTTTTGTTTAACTTTTTCAAATAATTTAATGCACTCTTTTGCTTGCAAAACATCATGAACTCTTAATATATTACTTCCATTTTCAAGAGCCAAATAATGAAGAAATGTTGTGCCATTCAAAGCTTCTTGTGGTGTTGTTTCCAAAGTGCGATATATCATAGATTTTCTTGAAATCCCTGTAAGGATTGGAAGAGAAAACACTCTAAAATCCATAATATGATTTAGCAAATAGTAGTTCTGTTCAATGGTTTTTCCAAAGCCAAAGCCAAGATCAAGGATAATGTCCTTTACACCCAATTCTCTTAACTTTTGAATCTTTGAAGAAAAATAGGAAGAAATGTCTAAGAATATGTTATTGTAGGATGTGTTTTCTTGCATATTCTCTGGCATAGCACTTGTGTGCATTAGGATATATGGACAATTAAGTTCTGCAACCGTAGGTAGGAGTTCCTTATCAAAAACTCCACCAGAAATATCATTAATTATATCTGCCCCTTCCATTATTGTTTGTTTGGCAACCTCAGAAAGAAAAGTGTCTATTGAAATTGTTATATCGGGATATTGTTTTCTTAATTGCCTTAAAACAGGAAGAATTTGCTCCAACTCTTCCTTTGCTTCTAAGGGTTTTGTTCCGGGATGCGTTGAACAAGCTCCTATATCAATAATGTCCGCTCCTTGTTCTATCATATTTTGTGCAAATAAAAGAGCATCATTTAAATTATTCACATATTTTCCTCCGTCATAAAAGGAATTATGTGTTAGATTTAATATGCCCATTACAAGGGGTTTTTCTAAGGAAATTAATTTTCCTCTAACATTTATTGTCTTATTATAAGATAAATTTGTAATTTTAGCGTCTGAAATCATGGTAATAATCCATATTTTATAGTGCAAAAATACATATAATTATTAATTAAATTAAAACTAACTTAGTTTTTATGAACACATCTAAGCAATATGACCAAGTTATAGATAAATGTAGGGAATTATATTCTGCAAAACTTAAAGATTATGGCTCTTCGTGGAGAATATTACGTCTTGCCTCTCTAACAGATCAAATATTTATTAAGGCAAAAAGGATACGTCAGTTTCAGGAATCGGGCATAATGAAGGTTAAGGAAGATATTTCTTCGGAGTATATAGGCATAGTAAATTATTCAATCATTGCTCTTATTCAGTTGGAATTGCCTTTGGTGGAAGATAATAATTATAACATAGATTCTGCCTTGGCTTTGGAACTTTACGATAAGCATTCCTCTGCTGCAAAACAGCTAATGGAGGCAAAGAATCACGACTATGATGAGAGTTGGAGATTGATGCGTCAAAGCTCAATCTTGGATTTAATCCTTACAAAGATATTAAGATTAAAACAAATTGAGGATAACAAAGGAAAGGTTGTAGCATCTGAGGGCGTAGATGCTAATTACTACGATATAATTAACTACGCCGTTTTTGCGTTAATAAGATTAAGTGAATAGTATTTATAAAAAACATATTCTTATGAGATATATTGGAAGATTATTCCGCATAATTGTGGGATTGGTTTTTGTATTTTCAGGCTTTGTAAAGGCGGTTGATCCATGGGGAACGGCGTATAAGATTACAGAATACTTAGGAGCATTTGACCTTTCTTCACTAATAGATTTCTTTCCCCCTCTTCCCATATTCCTTTCTGTTATTCTTTGTAGTTTAGAATTTATTTTGGGTATTGTTTTTCTTTCAGGCTATTTAAAGAAAACTTCATCTTTATTAGTTGGATTAATGATGCTCTTTTTCACTATCCTTACTTTAATAGATGCACTAACTAATAAGGTTTCGGATTGTGGTTGTTTTGGGGATGCAATTCTTCTTACCAATTGGCAAACTTTTTGGAAAAATATAGTATTAGACATTCTTTTGATTATTTCTTTCATATTTGATGATTTTATGATTAAGAGAAACACAACTAATAAAAGGAATAGCATATTGTTTTCCCTTATTGTTGCTCTTTTGGTTCTTTGTTTTTCCATAAGAAATGCTGTATATGAACCTGTGATTGATTTTCGCCCATGGGCAAAAGGCAATAGGATGGTTCCAAAACTTGAAGATCAGAAAGCCCCTATTAATTATGCCACATACAAAAACTTAAATACTAATGAGGAAAGAGAGTTTTCTATGGATGAATTAATGGAAGAGTATAGTAAAGACACTACTTTCTACTCCTCTTGGCAATGGATTTCAAGCCGCACTCTTTCTTCCAACACAATAAGTGCTGATGGTTTTTCAATGATTGGCATTTTGGGGACAGAGGATAAGGCTTTTGAATTCCTATCTCATCAAGGTATAAGTTTCATTTTTGCAATAAACGACCTATCTTCCCTTTCAAAGGAGATTATAAATAAGCTATCCGATTTTGAAAAAAAGGCAAGTGGAGCTGGATTTCAAACAGCGATAATTACATCTTCGCAACAGAATAATTGGAAAGACTTTATAAAGAACAATAATTGGGAAAATGTGGATATATATTCAACAGATGATAAGGCAATAAAAACAATGTTACGCTCAAAAGCAGGAGTAGTTATGTTGAATAATGGAGTAGTTGAGGAAAAATGGTCTTATAGAGCACTCCCTTCTTTTGAAAAAGTACTCAAAAAGATAGAAAAGAAAGAGAAGAAAAAGTAATATAGGGAAGAAAAAGAGATTATGCTGCAATTTATAACAAAACGATTGGGTTATGGTTTTTTAGTATTGTTTGGTGTTGTTAGCCTTGTCTTCTTTCTTTTTAATATCCTTCCCGGTGATGCAGCCCGCATGTCCTTAGGACAAAGAGCAGATGAGAAAAGTGTAGAGATAATAAAGAGGGATCTTGGTTTGGATAAACCTCTCTTTATTCAATATCTCTACTATTTAAATGATCTCTCTCCTATTTCTTTTCATAGTCTTTCAAAAGAAAATGGCAGGTATTTGGATTCTACAAAATACACCTCTTATTCAAAGATATTGAATATAGGAAATGAGGTTGTAGTTATAAAAAAGCCATATCTAAGACGCTCCTATCAATCCAAAAGACAGGTATCCGACATTCTCTCTCAGGCTTTTCCTAATACCATACTCTTAGCCTTTGTTAGTATGCTTTTTGCCTTTGTTGTTGGGGTTTGTCTTGGGAGTTTATCTGCAATTTATAAGGATTCGTGGTTTGATAAACTAAATCTATCCACAATAGTGCTTGGTATGTCTTTGCCTTCTTTCTTTGCAGCCATAATTTTCGCTTGGATATTTGCATATCTTTTATCTGACTATACAGGATTGTCAATGTTTGGAAGTCTGTATTCTGTTGATAGTTTTGGAAGAGGAGAATATTTAGATTTAAAAAACATTATCCTTCCTGCATTTACCTTAGGAATAAGACCTCTTGCTGTTATTTCAGAGCTTACAAAGACTTCCCTATTGGATGTTTTTTCACAGGATTATATCCGTACTGCAAAATCCAAAGGGCTTTCAAAGATTAAGATTCTCTTTAACCATTCTTTAAAGAACGCTATGAATCCTTTGGTGACTTCAATCTCTGGATGGTTTGCCTCTCTTTTAGCAGGAGCAGTCTTTGTGGAATATATATTTGATTGGAAGGGTGTGGGAGTTACAATTGTTGATGGTTTAGAAAAGTATGACTTCCCTGTGGTTATGGGAGCACTACTTGTAATTTGCCTAATGCTTGTCCTAATTAATATAATAACAGACATACTCTATGCCTTTTTAGATCCAAGAATAAGGCTTAAATAAAGAAATAAGGCTTTTTCCTTTTTTGAATATACGTTTTTCTTAGAATATCAATGGAAATTATCAGGAAGCAATATAACAAAAGCAAATGCCACAATTATTATTATTAGTCTTTGTAGGTTATATTTCTTATCTTCATTGTTATCATATAGGGTTGTAAAGCAAACATGCAATAATATACCTATAACAAATGCTGTAATGTAGGTGTCATAGTTTCCTAAGAATACAACTAATTGTTTTGTTAATGAGCCTAAAATTGCCATTGATGCAAAGACACAAAGTAATAATAAAGATTGTGTTTTATTGAAATTGGAATTTCTAAATGCTGCAACCAAAAATATACTAAGTGGAATATTATGTATAATTATTCCTATTACCATAGGAATATTTGGTTGATCGTTTATATATATTGGGAATCCTTCTAAATAAGCGTGAATAGATAGAGCTAAAAGCAAAAGTAGGGATGAGGATTTTGTAGATTTTACATTATTTAAATCAGGATTGTGTTCATCATAATGAGAGAATTGCTCAAAGATTATATTTATTAAAAAGCCTAAAAGCACAAAAAAAGATGTAAAGAAAGCCTTTTGTGGTTGTATTCTGTTGAAATCAATTAAGGCATGCTCAAATATAGAAGGGATTAAATCCAAAAAACATGTAGCAAAAAGGAATGCTCCTCCAAAAACAATTATAAGTTTTAAGACCTTTTCTGTTGGTTTTTGCCAATATAAAATCCAAATTCCGCCTAATAAAGCTCCAATAAAAAGTGATAAATATGATATTACTTGTTCCATTTAATTACAAAAAAAACGCTCGCAAAGGTAATAAAATATATTAACAAACAAACTTTTAATTAAAAATAATTATCTTTGCCAGAAATTAAAATATGATTAACATTAAACAATAACAATGATTACCTCTTTGTCTCTATGGTGGTTTTTACCCCTTGTGGTTTTAGCTTTTTTATGGTCATATTGGCTTTATTTTCGCTCAAAAGCAAAAAAAAATCACAAAAAAAAGACTCTTTACATCCTCTTTTCGTTACGTTTTTTAGCCTTATCTTTGATTTTTTTCCTCATATTAAACCCAACGATAAAAAATAAGAAAACCTCAATTGAAAAACCCCTAATTGCAATTTTGCAAGACAACTCTTCCTCCATAATAATGACAAAAGACTCCTTAGAATATAAAACAAAATATAAGGAAGACTTAAAAACACTAATTAAGGAATTAAGTAAGGATTACAGGGTTAAACTAATTAGTTTTGGAAGCAGGGTCAATTTAATTGAAAATAACGATATAGATAGTATAAATTATAATGATTATTCCACCAATCTTTCCTCCGCCTTTTCCTTTTTAGAAAGGTATAAAACATCTAACCTTTCCTCTATAATACTTGCAAGTGATGCAATAATAAATCAAGGAGAGGATGTTGGAAATTATGTTAATAATCTTATATACCCTATATATACAATTGCTATGGGAGATACTACAAAAAGAAAAGATCTTTCTATAAGCGACCCTCTTTATAATAGGATAGCATATCTTAATTCAAAGATTCTTATCAAAGGAAATGTTATTGCCTTTCTTGCAAAGGGAAATAGCACAATACTTAAAATAGAAAACAAAGGTAAGGTTTTGCATCAAGAAAGAATAAATATTGATGAAGAAAATTTTTCAAAGGAATTTTCCTTTATTTTAGATGCAACAGAAGTTGGTTTAAAGCACTACACAATATCCCTATATCCTTTGGATAATGAAACGACAAAGGAGAATAATCACAAGGATATAGTTATTCGTATTATAGATGCAAGGAAAAAAGTTGCAATAATTGCAAATAACCCTTCACCAGATATATCGGCAATTAAACAAATTATTGAAAACAACGAAAACTATGAGGCATTTTCCTTCCTCTTTGACGATTTTAAAACAAGTATAGATAGCTTTGATATTGCAATTTTGCACAATATTCCTTCAAATAATAATCAAACAAAACTTATAAACGAGATTTTTTTTAAGCATACTCCTGCCCTTTTCTTTATTGGAACAAAAACAAATATAGACCTATTCAATAAAATGCAGCTATCGGTTGAGATTTCTCAAAACACCTCCCTGCCAAATAGGGCAATACCTATAATAAATAATGATTTTTCATCCTTTTCAATAGGAGAAAACTTTCAAAATACAATAAAAAATATGCCTCCTATATCCTCTCCTTCGGGAAAATATAGGACAACTCCACTATGTAACACTCTTTTATTTCAAGAAATTGGTTCAATAAAAACCAATTACCCCCTATTTGCCTTCACAAATAAGGATAATACCCCCTACTCTCTTTTCTTTGGAGAAGGATTCTTTTCTTGGAGATTACAAAACTATCTTTTGGATAATAATCACAACACTATTGATGAGGTAATTTCAAAGAGCATAAACTTTCTTGGCTTAAAACAAGATAAGAATCGCTTTATGGTGTTCTCTAAAGAAGTATTTTCAGAGGACGAACCTGTCATTTTTAATGCAGAGCTTTATAATGAGAGCTTTGAAATGGTAAATTCCTACGATGTATCCCTTTCAATAAAAGATGAAAAAGGAAAAACATTCAACTATATGTTTATTCCCTCCTCTAATGCCTACACCCTAAATATTTCATCCCTACCAAGTGGAAAATATTCCTTCGAAGGGAAAACCAAAATAAAAGATGAGACATTCTCTAAAAAAGGAACATTCTTTATATCCTCCGAAAAAAAGGAAGCAATACTTTTGGTTGCAAATAGCAATCTACTATATAATATGTCAGAAAAAACAGGGGGAAAAATGGTTTATCCTAATAATATATTAAATCTTATAAAGGATATAAAACAAAGAAAAGATATTAAACCAATAATAATTGAAAGAACAATAAATCAGCCATTAACAAATTCCTTATGGTATTTTCTTATAATTATTCTTTGTCTTGGAGCAGAGTGGTTAATAAATAAACTCTTCTAACCCGCCAAGTCGGCAACCGACCTTTAATTTTCCTTGCGGAAGTCTGGTATTATAATTACATATCCTTAATCCGATAGGTAAATAAATGCCGCTTGGCGGTCGGAAGTCTGGTTGTCGGCAACCGACCTTTATTTTGTCCTTGCGGAAGTCTGGTATTATATTTATACATTAGTAATTTCATAAAAATAAAATAGCGTTAAAAAAAATTAAAACAAAGATATTTTTTCTATGAAAACACAATACACAACAATCAACTCCACAAGTTCAAGACCTAAAATATTATATTTTCAAAAATATTTAACATTCTTCGCCCCATTTTTGACCCCATTTTTAACACTTTAGCAAATTTTTTCGCCAAAATTTAACATTTTTTAACATTTCATTCAAAATTTGTCGGCAACCGACCTTTGTTTTTCCTAACGGATTTTCATATTTTCAAATTATTAATTATCAATATAATCCAAACAGATTTTAATATGTTTTCCCCTATTTTTCATTAAAAAACTCAAAACCTTATTTTTTCAGAAAAAAAACGAAGATTTCTCCAAATAAAACGCTGTTTTATTTTACTAAAACGAAGAAATAATTTTCTAAATCTTCGTTTTAATTTTCTAAAACGAAGATTTATTCAAAGATAACAAA
>JAISIA010000055.1 GCA_031262295.1 Bacteroidales bacterium
TTTGAAAATATTAAATTCCGTTAGGAAAAACAAAGGTCGGTTGCCGACAAAAATTGAGTGAAATGTTAAAAATTCGTCAAATTTTGTGTTTTTTATGAGGATGAAATGTTAAAATTTGGCTAAAAAGGGGGAAAATATTGTTAAAAAATCTTTGAAATTTATAAATTACTTCAATTATTATTTCAAATAGTAGTACTACTCTAATGAGTGTGGGGTATTGTTCTAATTGTTTTTTTATTTAATTGATGCGTTTTAATTATCAAACTTTATCTTTGCAATTTGAAAGTGGGCATTTAATATCTTAAAAATGATGAAAAATTATAAGGTTTTTGGGATTTATTTTATTGGTGTAAAGAAAGAGTGTGGGGTTATTTAGGATATTGAATATTGTTGGTTATTAAATTTATTGAAATTATTATACTATGTTTGCTGGGAATTCTGAAAATGGCTATTGGAAAAGAAATGTTGCCTTGTTTTTAGGCGGACAAAGCCTAACACTTATAGGTTCTTCTTTGGTGCAATACGCCATAATATGGTATGTAACTTTGAGGACCGGCTCTGGTGTTGCACTTACTGCATTTACTGTCGTTGCCATACTACCTATGTTCTTTATTAGCCCTTTTGCAGGCGTTTGGGCTGATAGGTTTAATAGGAAAACGCTTATCAATATTAGTGATGGAGCAATTGCTATTGTGACATTATTCATTGCTATATGCTTTATTGTGGGCTATCAAGAGCTTTGGCTCTTGTGGCTCTGTGCAGGAGTGCGTGCTATAGGGCAAGGAGTGCAGATGCCCGCTGTTAACGCCTTTCTACCCTCTATTGTGCCACAAGAACATTATATGAGGATAAATGGAATTAATAATAGTATTCAATCTTTCAGCACTCTAATATCTCCAATGCTGGCAGGAGTTATACTATCTTTTATGCCCATAACTGCAATATTTTTTATAGATATTTTTACTGCAATTGCAGGTATATCCATTCTATACTTCTTTGTATTGTCTCCAAAAAAGACAAAGGAAATGGCAGAAGAAAAAAATGGAATAAACTATTTTCAAGACATTAAGGCAGGGATTAAATATATGCTTAGTCATCGTTGGTTAGTTTGGATGCTTGTAATCTTTGCCATTTATTATCTTTGTTTTGCTCCGCTTGCCTTTCTCACAACTTTAAAGGTGGTTCGTGATTATGGAGGTGAGATTTGGAAATTGACAGCTAATGAGTTGGTCTTTTCTATTGGGATGATATTAGGTGGATTGATTATGAGCTGGTGGGGAGGCTTTAAAAATAGGATGTACTCTATGGGATTGAGTAATGTCCTTGTGGGACTCTCTACAATTTTAATTGGTATTGTGCCCAACTTTTTGAGTTATTTAATTGTTATGGGTTTATTGGGACTTTTCTTTCCGCTGCTTAACGTTCCCTTTACTTCATTAGTGCAAGAAAAGATTGATGCTTCCTTTATGGGAAGAGTCTTTTCTGTTATTGGAATGTTAAGTAGTGTTCTTATGCCATTAAGTATGGTTATCTTTGGTCCAATGTCTGACTTTATTAGTTTGGATATACTACTTATATTTACTGGTGCTATTATTGTTGTAATTGCATTTCCTTTCTTTATTAGTAGCTCTTTGCGAAAGGCTGGAAAGAGTTAGAAGCAAATTATATTATTTTCTCAGCCAAAGCATAAAGATCTATTCCGTCAAAGTTACCAGAGGACATCATAAGAAGGTTTTTATTTTCCCACTTATTTTCTTTTATAAGATTTATAACTTCCGATGAAGAATTGCATACCTTTATTTCTTTATTGCCAAAGGCATCATAGACCTGTTGTTTTGTTATTTCCTTTAAGCCTTTGTGCAAAAGAGTGTGAGGATTAAAATATACAATAGCCTCATCTGCCATATCCATTGTACCTTTATATTGTTGTAGGAATTCGGAATTTAATGAGCTAAATGTATGAAGTTCCATTGCGGCAATAAGTTTTCTATTTGGGTATTGTTCTTTAAGAGCTTCAATAGTTGCTTTTAGTTTTGAAGGAGAGTGAGCAAAGTCTTTGTATATTGCAACGCTATCATTGCTTTTTATAAGCTCTTGGCGATTTTTTGCTCCCTTAAAAGAGGCAATATGATTAAGGAAGTCTTCATTTTTTATGCCAATTTGCTGACAAATAAGCATAGCACCATAGAGGTTTAATAGGTTGTGTTTGCCAAAAATCTTTAAGGCATATTCTTTATTGTTCCAAATAATGCTTGTTATTCCATTTTCTATTTTGTGAGGTATTATTCCGTAGGGCAATTTCTTAATATCCTCTCTGGAATTTAGTGCAACCTTTCTTACATTTTCATCTTCGTTGCAGTAGATTAGTGTTCCGTTTTCTGTTATTTTTGATGTGAATATTTGAAATTGTTCAACATATTTTTCAAATGTAGGGAAAACATTTATATGATCCCAAGCTATACCACTAATAAGAGCAATATTTGGATTATAGAGATGAAACTTTGGACGAGGATCAATAGGGGATGTTAGATATTCATCTCCCTCCAAAACCATATATTTAGCCTCATCGCTAATTTTAACCATAATTTCAAAGCCTTCAAGTTGTGCTCCTACCATATAATCTGTGGGAATGTTCATCCTTTGCATCACATGAAGAACCATAGCAGTTATTGTAGTCTTTCCATGACTTCCTCCAATGACTATACGAGTTTTATCTTTTGACACTTGATATAGAAATTCGGGATAAGAATAAATTTTAAGATTTAGTTGTTGAGCTTTTATTAGTTCGCAATTATCCTTCTTTGCATGCATTCCGAGAATTACTGCATCTAAGTCAGGGTTTATATTTTCTTTATTCCAGCCAATTTCTTTTGGGAGTATATTATATTTTTCTAATCTTGATTTTGCTGGTTCAAATATTTCGTCATCCGATCCTGTAACTATGTTTCCTGCTTTTTTAAGTGCAAGAGCCAAATTGTGCATTGCACTTCCTCCAATTGCTATAAAATGAACTTTCATTTTTGTGGTTTTTATTTATTTTTTTGATGTTTAAAAGGTGTAATATTTTTTCTTTTTACAGCGACAAAGTTATAATAAATGAGGTTAATTAAAGTAAAAAAGTTTATAAAAAGTGTATAAAAAAATGTGAAATGTTTGCTTTTAAAAAATCTTATAGTATATTTGCACTTTGAATTTATTAAATACTGAAATAATTTTTAACGAAAACAATTAATCATGAAAAGAACATTTTTATTATTTGCAGCACTTATAATAGGAGCTACAAGTGTAAATGCACAAAAGTTCATTTCAAAGGACGCTTTAAAGAAAGATATGAAAAGCGTTATGAAAACAGAACGTGTTGCATTTAAGAAACAAAAACCAAAGGCAACAAAAGATGCTTTTGTTTATGGAGAACCTGTAATATCGGTTTCTTTTGACAATGCTGAACAATATTCAGCTCAAACCCTTTCTTGGGGACATACAGCAGGTGAAACAGCTGCTAAATTTAGAGTTTTCGCAGATACATCTTCTGAAACAAAGACAGCACTTCAAGGAGATTATCCAAGAATTTATCAATATTTTGCAATAGGAACATATGGTTTCTATTTCTTTGATCAGCTTGTTGGACCAGAAGTTGGTAATGGTTTTGCTATAATTTCTCCTTTTGTTGTTTGGCAATCAAATGGAGGTGGAGGTGAAACACCCGTAGCAAGTAGAAAATATAATACAGTATTAAACTTTACAGAAGGCTTCTCAACAGAAGGTTTCAATACAGTTGATGTTGTGTTTAATCAAACCACAATGCGTTTCAATTCTGACCGTTATTATGTAGATTATTCTACTGATCCAACTTTTGCTACTTATGATTCAATAGAATTTAATGTAAAAGGTATAGAAATGAGTGTTAATGCTGAAGTGTATGGTCAAAAAATAGTAACTCTTCCTGTTGCAGAAACAGTTGGTAAAGAGGTTTTGTATATTCGTCTTCGTTACTATATTCAAGAAGTATCAACAGACCAACCAGCAGGATATTGGTGGATAGTTGATGAAGTTAAGGTTTATAATGGACCTGAAACTCGTCTATCTGTTGTAAAGACTTGGCATCAATATGCAGCTTATGGAACTATTCCACAAGGAATGGCAATGGATACAATAATGTATGCTGCAACTCTTGCAAATACAGGAGGAAATACTCTTTATTCTCTTTCTCCAGTTGAAAGTTTCCATAGAACATCATTGGATGCAATAGAATTTCCTTTTGTTTTTGGTGAAAAAGTAGGTGACGAAAATCATCTTTCTGAAATATTAAATTTAGATACAGAATTAACAGAAGATACAGCAACAGATGCTTCTGGAGCAATAACTTCAATAGATAAAAGAAGAGAAGTTAGTGTTGGTGCTGCTACAGCAAGAATGTACAATGAAACACCAGGTATTTATGGTTTATCTATGGGAGTAGAATATAAAACAGCAGAAGATGCAACAGAATTTACTGTTGAAGCAATGGATGACTCCCTTTATTATAGAGTTGATGCTATGCCTGAGGCTGATGCAACAGGATCTGCTACTTGGGGTATTGATGGAGGTATCTTAGTTGAAGGTACTGCTTGGGCACATGGTTTTCATGGAGTTTATATAACAGATAATTCAACAGGAGCAACTACTCCAGGTTATAGAGTTTGTAATCGTTATATAGTTCCTGCAGATATAGAAACTAACACATATTATGCAAAGGGTGTTGAAATTATTCCTGCTGCTGACTCTTGTATTGCTGGTGCTATGGTAGCAGCAGCGTTGCAATTTTATAATGATGCAGCAACAACTTGGGATGAAGTAATTATGCCTGTAACTGGACCAAACGGACAAGCAGTTGCTTCAAATACTATAACTACAACAGAAGATATGTTAAATAATGGAGTTTTCACTACAGCAGGACGAAAGGAAGCTACTTTAAGTTTTAATTCAATATATATGCCTTTCAATCAAGAAGGAATTGCATTGGAACCTGGTCAATGGTATTATGCATGCTATACTTTGATGAACAATAGAAAATTCTATGTTGCAACAGATGATAATAGCTATGTTAATACTATAAAAGCAGAAGATCAATTTGTACATGTAGTATTTGATCCAAATGGTGGAAACCAATATGCTTGGGGATATCCTTTCGGTTCTTGGAGTGATGATAATGCACCAATGATTCGTTTAATGGTTTCAAAGAATCCTTTATCAATAAGCGATATTAATAATAGTGCTAATTCATTTGACTTAAAGGCTTATCCTAACCCTGCAACTGAAAAAACAACAATTGAATATACATTAACAAATAATGCTAATGTTGTAATATCTGTTACAGATATTATGGGAAGAGAAGTTGTTCGTTTTGATCAAGGAAGCAGAGCAGCTAATACTATAAACAGAGTTGAACTTAACACAACAAATATGAATAACGGTACTTACTTCTACACAATTAATGCTGGTGGAATTAAGGAAACTAAAAAACTTGTTGTAAATAAATAAGATTTTTTTATTGTATTAATATTACAAGCGGGTGTGTCATTTTTGACACACACGCTTTTTTTATTCTTATAATTTTTCACATCCTTTTTTTTATAAATTCATAAGTTACGTTAGGAAAATAAATGCCGCTTGGCAGAAGGAAGTCTGGTAGTCTTCTTATAAATTCTTAATCCGATAGGTAAATAAATGGTGCTTGGCAGAAGGAAGGCGGGTGCAAAGAAAAATGTATTTTCAAAAAATTTTTAACATTTTTTCCTTCAAATGTTAAATACCTAAACTCCCCAAAAAGGAAAACCCCATTTGCATATATCAAATCTTTTTTGTACCTTTGCCCAAAACAAAGTTTCTTTTAAGGCAAAAGCATAGAAATTTCCCCATACCTTATTTTTATTTTTTATTACAAGATAATTTACTTATTATTAGTTTATTACACTTAAATAAATCTTCGTTTTAGAAAATTATTTCTTCGTTTTAGCAAAATAAAACAGCGTTTTATTTAAATATTTCTTCGTTTTTTTCTGGGAAAATAAGGTTTTTGTTTTTAAAATTAAATTTTTGGAAAATTATATTAAAATTTGCTTGAATTATATTGAAAATTAATGAATTAAAAAATTGAAAAAAAATTAACAAATTTTGATGCTCTAAAATTGAAAAAATGGCTGAAATGTTAAAAATTCTTGAAATTATGTGCTTTTTATGAGGAAGAAATGTTAAAATTTGGTGGTTTTTGATGAAAAAATTGTTAAAATCTTTTAAAAAAAATAATATTTTAAGTTTTAATTTTGTGGAAGAAGATTGTTAATATATTAAAAAATGGATTAATTTTGCATTCTTGTAAATGGGTGAAAAGACTAATAGATATATAAGAAAATTGCTTTATTGGCGTCCAACGAGGAATTTGCTTCACATTTTGCGGCATATTAAACTTCCGGGATTTCAAGGCGTCCCTATGTTTGATGTATTGTATTTTTTCTTTAGTGGTTTTTTCAGAGGATATGTAAATCAACGTGCCTCTGCATTAACATTTCATTTTCTTTTAGCAATAATTCCTCTTCTTCTTTTCTTCTTTACACTTTTGCCATACATACCAATTGGGTCGGTATATCCTCAAATTTTGGATTTGGTTGGGGCATTTGTTCCCGATGCAATATCGGATAAGATGATTGAAAGCATAAACGATATTTTGTTTCAAAAGCATCAGGGGATAATGTCCATAGGTTTTATTTCTTCTTTATATATTGCATCAAGCGGATTCTTTGCAATAATGACCTCATTTGATAATTCTGCACATATAAAAGGTAGAAGAAGTTGGATTAAAAAAAGGCTTATGAGTATTGTTTTAGTTTTTGCATCTGGAATCATCATCCTCATCTCCTTTGTTTTGATTATGGGGTCAAAGGAATTCTTTAAAACGCTTTTAGAAAATGGTATTTTAGAGCGTGGTTCTGTACTTTTCCTATTAAAAACATCTAAATGGATATTGCTTATTGCTTTGGTTTATATGATGTTTGTCTTGATTTTTCACTATGCACCTTCAAATAGTCTTCACTTTAAGTTCTTTTCAGCAGGTGCAACTTTGGCAACCATACTTTTTATTCTTTCAACCTACGGATTTAATTTCTATATAATACACTTTTCTCGCTATAATGTCCTTTATGGATCCTTAGGAGCAATAATTATACTCTTTTTGTGGTTTTATATGATATCGTATATTCTTATAATATGTTTTGAGTTAAATGCAAGCATTGCTCATGCACTAATTAATAGGAAAGAGTTGGAAAAACCATTCCACAAAAGAAATATTAGAATTTTTAGAAAAAATAATAAAAAACAAGAATTAATAACATAAAATGGGAAAGATAGTAGCTATAGTTGGGCGACCTAATGTGGGGAAATCAACTCTTTTCAATAGACTAATAGGAGTTAGGGATGCAATAGTTCATCCTGAGGCAGGCGTAACAAGGGATAGAAACTATGGAAAGAGTTTTTGGAATGGGAAAGAGTTTTCAGTAATAGATACAGGAGGCTATATATTTAATAGTGATGATGCTTTTGAGGCTGAAATAAGGAATCAGGTAAGTCTTGCTATTGAGGAGGCTGATGTAATCATCTTTATGGTGGATGTAAAAGAGGGGCTGACTCCAATGGATGAAGATGTAGCTTCTATGCTTAGAAAAACCAAAAAGAAGGTTATACTAACGGCAAATAAGGTTGATAATAGCAAAAGAGCTTTTCTTGATGCAGAATTTTATGCCTTAGGTCTTGGAGATATTTTTTCAATATCTGCAATAAGTGGTTCAGGAACGGGAGATTTATTGGATGAAATTGTTAAAGACTTTGTAGTAGAAGAGGAAAATAATGAAGAGGATTCTCTTCCAAAGATTGCAGTTGTGGGACGTCCTAACGTTGGAAAAAGTTCTTTTATTAATACATTGATAGGGCAGCAAAGGAATATAGTCACTGATATTTCAGGAACAACACGTGATTCTGTAAATAC
Source organism: Bacteroidales bacterium (assembly GCA_031262295.1). GTDB lineage: Bacteria > Bacteroidota > Bacteroidia > Bacteroidales > P3 > UBA10566. Next base: position 8,018 of record JAISIA010000055.1, read on the forward strand.
AAGATATAATCTCTTTGGCTTTGACTTTATGATAATGGATACAGCTGGATTAAGAAAGAAGGGTAAGGTTTTTGAAGATGTGGAATTTTATTCTGTTTTGCGTTCTGTGCGTTCTATTGAAGAAAGTGATGTTTGTATTTTGATGCTAAATGCAAAAGAAGGCTTAGAGAGTCAGGATTTGAATATTTTTAGTCTAATTCAACGTAATCATAAGGGAGTTGTAGTTGTAGTCAATAAATGGGATTTAGTAGAAAAACAAACAAATACTTCAAAGGAATTTGAAAAAAAGATAAGGGAAAAGATAGCTCCCTTTGATGATGTCCCTATTATATTTACTTCGGTTATAAATAAGCAAAGAATATTTAAGGTTTTGGAAGAGGCAAAAAGAGTTTATAATGATCGCAAACAACAAATCCCAACTTCAAAACTTAATGAGGAAATATTGCCAATAGTAAAAGAAGATAACCCACCTCCTTCTTATAAGGGAAAACATGTAAAGATAAAATATATTATGCAGCTTAAAACAGCCTATCCTCAATTTGTTTTCTACTGCAATTTGCCACAATATATAAGAGATCCATATAAAAGATTTGTGGAAAATAAAATGAGAGAGAAGTATTCTTTTTGTGGAGTTCCTATAATTTTATATTTTAGAGAAAAATAGAGGAATAGAAAAATAGAAAATAAATTATGGAAGTAAGAATAGATAAGTTCTTATGGGCTGTAAGAATATATAAAACACGAGCATTAGCAACTGAGGCTTGTCGTTTAGGAAAGGTAAAGGTAAATGGTAGTGTGGTAAAAGCCTCAAAAAATGTCCTTGTTGGAGAAAAAATAGAAATAAATATTAATCCTTTACACAAGCAAATTGAAGTTATAGAACTATTAAATAATAGAGTTTCTGCAAAAATGGTTTCATTATACATAACAGATTTAACCTCTAAGGAGGAATATAATAGGGTTGAAACAATACAAAAATTTGCCTTTGAAAAAAGAGATCACGGGGAGGGACGTCCAACAAAGAAGGAAAGAAGAGATATAAGTAGTTTTAAGGATATATAAAAGCAGTTTTCATAAAAAGAAAAGAAAAAACAAAGAAAAATAATCTATTTTATAATTCTTATAATCAATATTCAATAAAAGTAATTTAGGTTTTATTGTTTTTTTATTTGGTTCTAATAAAAAAAGGTTATACTTTTGCAGCTTGAAAAACATATCGCGGGGTGGAGCAGCGGTAGCTCGTCGGGCTCATAACCCGAAGGTCGTAGGTTCGATCCCTACCCCCGCAACGAGAAAGGTTAATTAAATTAATAAAGGGTAGCTTTGGCTGCCCTTTTTAGTTTTTTTGCTAATTTATTTCCTTGTTTTTTCATACAAATTCATTCTTTTTTATATTCATTTTCTCTTTTTTGTTATGCTTTTTTCTAAATTATGGGATAAAACAACTAATTTTGCAACTCATTTTATAAAGAAAGCAAAAAGTAAATATATGAATATGGAACTTAGCGAGCAAGAATTGTTGCGAAGAAAAGCAGCAGAACAAATAAGAGAATTAGGTATTGACCCTTATCCAGCAGCGGAATATAAGGTTAATGCAAAGACCAAAGATATATTAGAACAATTTCCAAAAGACAATAGTTTATTTCAAGATGTAAGTATTGCAGGAAGGATAATTTCTCGTAGGATAATGGGAGCTGCATCCTTTGTTGTACTTCAAGATAGTGTTGGAAAAATTCAACTATATATTAAAAGGGATGAAATATGTCCTGATGAGGACAAGACAATGTATAATACCGTATTTAAAAAACTATTGGATATAGGAGATATTATAGGAGTTAAGGGATATGTATTCGTAACTCAAATGGGAGAAACCTCAATTCACGTTAAGGAATTAACCATTTTGTCAAAGTCAATAAGACCTATGCCTATTGTAAAGGAGAAAGACGGAACGCTTTATGACGCTTTTACAAATCCAGAGATGAGATACCGTCAAAGATACTTGGATTTGATTGTAAATCCCCAAGTAAAGGAAGTTTTTATTAAAAGAACAAAGATAATAAACACCATTAGAGAGTTTTTTAATGAACAAGGGTACTTTGAAGTTGAAACTCCGGTATTGCAAAATATTCCCGGTGGAGCCTCAGCTCGTCCTTTTATAACTCATCATAATGCTTTGGATATTCCATTTTATTTAAGGATAGCAAATGAATTATACTTAAAACGTCTTATTGTTGGAGGTTTTGATGGGGTTTATGAGTTTTCTCGTAACTTTCGTAATGAAGGAATGGATCGTACTCACAATCCCGAATTCACAGTTATGGAAGTATATGTTGCATATAAGGATTACCTGTGGATGATGTCTTTTACCGAAGAGATGCTTCAAAGAGTTGCCTTAGCCGTTAATGGAACAACAAAAACAAATTGGGATGGAAAGGAAATAGATTTTAAAGCTCCATACCAAAGAGTAAGGATGAGTGATGCAATAAAGCAATATACTGGATACGACATAACAAATATGGATGAAGAGGCTTTAAGAGCAGCCTGCAAAGAAATGAAAATTGAAGTTGATTCTTCAATGGGAAAAGGAAAATTAATAGATGAGATATTTGGAGCAAAGTGTGAGGAACACTATATTCAACCTACATTCATATATGACTATCCAAAAGAAATGTCACCTCTAACAAAAAAACACAGAACTGATGAAGGACTAACAGAACGCTTTGAATTATTTGTCAATGGTAAGGAGCTTGCAAATGCATATTCAGAACTTAATGATCCTATTGACCAATTAGAAAGATTCCAACAACAATTAAAATTACAAGAAAGAGGAGATGATGAGGCAATGTTTATAGATTACGACTTTGTAAGAGCATTGGAATATGGTATGCCGCCAACCTCTGGAATGGGAATAGGGATTGACCGCCTTACAATGTTTATGACAAATAGTCCTTCTATACAAGATGTTTTACTATTTCCTCAAATGAAACCTGAGAAAAACAATAATGAATAGATCAAAAGCTGCATTTATAGGGCTTATTGCTGTATTTTCAATTCTTATTATTTATTATCTTATAAGTAATAAGCAGAAAATAGATAAGTCTTTTATATATCAAAACAAATATAATAGTATTTCCGATAAACTATCATACGTTTTGGAACTAATTAATGAGGATTATGTTGATCCAGTTAATATAGATTCTCTAACAGATGGCTATATTGCTTCATTCCTACAAAGATTAGATCCTCATTCTACCTATTTAACCAAAGAGGAATTGAAGAAAGAACAAGAGTCATTGGACGGGAACTTTGAAGGAATAGGTATTCAATTTCGCATAATTGAAGATACAATAGTGGTTATTCAACCTGTTAAGAAGGGTCCTTCAATAAAGGCAGGGATAATGGCAGGAGATAGGATAGTTACAATAAACGATACTATAAGGGCAGGAAAGAAAATTGACAATAATGATGTAGTTCGTCTTCTTAAAGGCAAGAAAGGAACTAAGGTTAAGCTCGGTATTAAAAGAGAAGGTATTAAAAACCTTATACCTTTTATAGTAAGAAGAGGAGTAATCCCTACCTTTAGTGTGGAATATTATGGAATGATTGATAAAAAAACAGGATATATACGCCTAAGTCAATTTTCTCAAACCTCTTCACAAGAAGTTAGAGATGCCCTTAAAAGCCTATTAAAAGATAATATGCAACAACTCATCTTTGATTTAAGAGGTAATGGTGGAGGATACCTTCAACAAGCATATCAAGTTGCAGATGAATTTCTATCAGAAGGAAATTTAATTGTTTATACCGAAGGAAGAAATAGAGATAGGGACGAATTGATTGCAACTAATGAAGGACTATTTGAAGAAGGTAAGCTAATAGTTCTTATAGATGAATTTTCGGCATCAGCCTCTGAGATAGTAAGTGGAGCAATGCAAGATAACGATAGAGGAATGATTATAGGAAGAAGAACCTTTGGTAAAGGCTTAGTTCAGGAACAAAGAATGCTGCCCGATGGTTCTGCAATAAGACTTACAATAGCACGATACTATACCCCTTCTGGTCGTTGCATTCAAAGACCTTATCCAACGGGAGACCCCGAAGGATACTTCAATGACTTCATTCAAAGATATGCCTCAATGGTTAGAGGAGAAAAAGACACAATTATTCATAATGACTCTTTGAAATATACAACCAAAAAAGGTAGAATAGTATATGGAGGAGGAGGAATAGAACCTGATGTTGAGCTTCCTTATTATAACTATCATAAATCGGAATACTACCTACAACTTATAAGCAAAGGAATATTATATAAGTTCTGTTTTGATTACGTAGATAAAAATAGGAATAGCTTTAAGAAATATTCCACAGGAGAAAAGTTTATACAAGACTTTCAAGTCTCTGAATCCCTATATGAGGATATGAGAAACTATGCTCAGAAAAATGGAGTTGAAAAGAATATTCCTATTGGCAATGACAAAGAAACCATACTTGAAATAATGAAAGCATACATTGCACAAGGATTGTTTGAGGATAAGTACTACTATTCCATATTCCTACACCTTGATGATGATGTTCAAAAGGCATTGCCTTATTTTTCTAAGATTAAGGAGTAGGGAAAAATATATCTATGCTTTAAAACTATCCTGATAAAGCACCTCTGGTGGGGATAGTTTCCAACGTTTATGAGACCATAACCAATATTGAGGATGTTTTTTTATTTCTTCCTCTAAAAGAGAAACGTGTTTTTGGGTAATAAATCCATATTCTGTACTTTGAGGATTATCACTTATTGGAATTATATCAAAACTATAATATCCCCTCTTTAACTTATTTACCCTATAGAAAAAGACAGGAAAATTATATTTCTTTGCTATATATTCTGGACCATAAATAACGGGAGTATCCTGATTTAAAAACCTTGTCCAATAGCATTTATTCCTATCATTAGGGCTTTGATCTGCTAAGAGCATATATAAACATGGACGATTTGTTTCAATGTATTTATTTATAGTTTCCCTTACATTATCATTGTAACACACCTCTGAATTAAATCTTGTTCTTCTTTTGTGCATAAGCCTTTCAAAGGTTTTGTTTGTCATTCTTTTTCCTACTCCTATTCCATGAAACAACCAGTGTAAGGAAAGAGACAAAACCATATATTCCCAATTATTATAATGGGCAGAAACTAAGATTACGCTTTGATTATTCTTGTAATACTTATCTAAAATTTCAGGATTTGTGCAACGATATTTTTTAAGTAAATTACTCTTTCTTATAGTTAGCATCTTTAATGCTTCAATAAAAATATCGGATAAATGCTTATAGTATTGCTTTGTTATAAGATGAATTTCCTTATTGCTTTTTTCAGGGAAAGAATTTCTTAGATTTTCTTCAACAACTCTTTTTCTATACTTTATAATATAAAAAAGAAAAATATATATAATTGAGGAAAGAATATATAAAACCTTTAATGGAATTAATGAAAGTGGCAAAATAACCACATAGAATAGGATAAAATAAGATACCTTTTTCATTTATTTATTAAAATAGCCACCTTAAAAAAAGATGGCTATTAGTTTTGTTTTGAGGTCTCTTCCAGATTCGAACTGGAGTAGACGGTTTTGCAGACCGGTGCCTAACCACTCGGCCAAGAGACCTTTTTTTCAGGGTGCAAATATACAACAAAGTTTCTTTACCACCAAAAAACACAGAAAATGCTTTACGTTTTTTTTGAAAAATTGTAATTACAAAATTTTCTTAGTCTAATTTTTATTTCTATATATTTGCAAATAAAAAAACCCACATATATGTATATCTTAGGGAAAAACGCAAATTCAATAAATGCAGAGGACATACAACGTCTTATAGATAATGGAATAAAGGAAAACAAGTCATTAGATTACAAAATGTATTGGGGAAATTTATCTGAAAATGATAAAAAGAAAGAGTTTTTAAATGACATTACAGCTTTTTATAATACTGACGGAGGATGTTTAATTTATGGCATTAAAGAAAAAAAAGATAAAGAAAGCAAAAATACTGGAGAACCTGAAAAGATTATTGGTATCAATATTGATAATCAAGACAAATTATTCCAACAAATAGAGGATACAAT
>JAISIA010000031.1 GCA_031262295.1 Bacteroidales bacterium
GATGATTTTTATGATTCTGATCATCTTTCTGATGTTGGAGCAAAGAAATTTACTTTAATGTTAAATGATTCTTTATTTAATAAAAAGCAATCAATAGAATAAATACTTTATCAAAATTATGCCCTCTTTTTATTTTTTCAAAAAAATGATAAAAAGAACAAAATTAAATTTTTTTAACATTTTTATTGTCCATTAACATATTTTAACTCAAATGTTAAAAAAAGGTTAAACTGATTTTTTGTGTTTATTATTTACATATCTTTGCCGCTGTAATAAAAACTGAAAACAAAAAACTGCATATAATATTTTTTAATAATAATACTTTTTAATCATGAAAAAAATATTTTTAATTTTAATATTAATAGGATGTTGTTTTACATCATCTTTTGCACAAGTAGAGAAGTTCTTCTCTTTTGAAATAAATGCAAATACTAAACATTTCTTTCCTAAAAACTATAAATCTGGTGATCGTCCTTTGGGAACTTCAGTAGATAAAGGTAATTATGAAATATCTTTTTTGCCTGCCTTTAATATAGGAAGATTTAAATTCAATATAGGAGTATCTTATAGTTATTCTAATTATTATTATATCCCTCCAAGTTTATTTGATTCATATCGTCCAAGTGCTGTTGTATCTGATTATAAAATAAATTATATAAATATTCCAATAAATGTTAATTTTAATATTTATAAATATGATAAAATCTGGTTTAATTGTTTTTTAAGTGGAAGTCTTAATATGATTAATAATGGTGCTCGGTTATTTTATTCAAAAGATAATCCTATAAATACTGAATTGATAAGAGATAAATCATATAAATGGAAAGATTTTTCATTGCGATTAGGTGTGGAAGTTTCCTTGATAGCGATTAAAAATTTAAAGATAAATATTGCTCCTTTTGCAAATTATCTAATTGATAATAAATTCCAACTATTATCATTGCCACTAACCAGCGCCTCGGACACAAGAGTATCTTTTCCTCGCAAATTTTCATTAGGTCTTTCCGTTGGATTGGAATATATGTTTAAATTTAGCAAGAAAAATTGATTGTTTTATAAAAAAATGTAGTTATTAAATAAATTTAATAAGAGGGTATGATATTTTTTCATGCCCTCTTTTTTTATAATCTGATTAAAAAAACAGCATTTTTTCAAAAAGAATTAAGAATATATAAATTAATACCCACACTTCCGTTAGGACAATCAAAAGTCGGTTGCCGACAAAACGCTGTTTTAATTTTCTAAATCTTCGTTTTAATTTATTAAATCTTCATTTTAATTTTCTGAAACGCTGTTTTAATTTATTAAATCTTCGTTTTAGTTTTATTAGATTATAAATATAAAAATATAAAATTTTGAATTCCGTTAGGATAAATAAAGGTCTGTTGCCGACAAACCTTGTTTTAGTAAAAAGCTAACTTTAATTTTACGAAAAAATCTATATTTTTTATTTTTTGAACCTTCTTTTTCTTTTACAAAAAGAAAATTTTTGATTTTTAATATTAGAAAAACATAAAAATATGGAAAAAATTAAGAAAACTAAAAGAAGAAATTAGTTTTTCTCTTAAAAAAATTGGCAATTTTATATGTTTTTACGCCTAAATAATTAGAATATTTCATAAAAACATAATCTCTTTAATATATTATATATTATTTTTTAATTTTTTCTTAATTCAAAATATGATTGATAATCATAAAAATATTGTTAATTTAGTGCAAATTATTTATTACCTTTGCAAAAAGGTAATTCTAATAGTACGAAAATAATATTTTAAGTATGAAACAATTAAAGAATAGATTCGCTAAATACACCGATCCACAAAAATATAAGGCTTTGGGTATTTATCCTTATTTTAGAACAATTTGTTCAGATCAAGACACAGAGGTAATGATGAATGGTAGAAAAGTCCTTATGTTTGGTTCTAATAGCTATTTAGGACTTACAAATCACCCTAAAATCATACAAGCAGGAATAGAAGCATTCAAGAAATATGGTTCAGGCTGTGCAGGTTCTCCTTTCCTTAATGGGACATTAGATATACATATTGAATTAGAAGAAAAATTAGCTGACTTTGTTGGAAAAGAAAAAGCTATAGTTTATTCAACGGGTTTTCACACTAATATAGGCGTTATTCCAACTATTGTAGGACGTGGAGACAATCTTATATTGGATGAATTGGATCACGCCTCTATTATTGAAGGAAGAAGACTTTCTTATGCAAAAAACTTTAAATATCGTCACAATGATATGGCTCATTTGGAGGAAGTATTAAAAAAAATCCCAATAGATGAAATTAAGCTAATTGTTGTTGATGGAGTATATTCTATGGAAGGAGATTTAGCTCCATTAGATAAAATTATTCCACTTGCAAGAAAATATAATGCAGATGTATATGTTGATGAGGCTCACTCTTTGGGAGTTTTCGGAAAAGGTGGAAAAGGAATATGTAATCATTTTGGAGTAAGTGATGATGTGGATCTAATAATGGGAACATTTAGTAAGTCCTTAGCCACAATAGGAGGCTTTATTGCAACGGATAAGGAGACTATAAACTTCCTTCGTCACCACTCTCGTCCTTATATTTTCTCAGCTTCCATATCTCCAAGTGCAACTGCAAGCGTCATTGCAGCCTTAGATGTAATTAAAGAAGAACCTCAAAGAATAGAAAACCTTTGGAAAATTACCAACTATTCATTAGATGCTTTCCGCTCCTATGGTTTTGAAATTGGAGGTACTCAATCTCCTATAATTCCTCTTTATATTAGGGATGAAGAAAAGACTTTTGCAATATGCAAAGAATTATTTGATGAAGGCGTATTTGTAAATCCTGTTGTCCCTCCTGCATGTTCTCCGGATGCAACTTTGATTCGTTTTTCTCTTATGGCAACTCACACAAAAGAGCAGGTTGATATTGTTGTTGAGAAATTAGTTAGGATATTTAGAAAATACGGAATAATAAAGTAGAACTAAAACCTTATATAATGGGGAAAACAATTACAATTTTAGAAGTTAAGGATAAAAAAGGCTTTAACGCATTCTTAAAATTTCCATATAAATTATTCAAAAACGATTCTCAATGGGTGCCATCCCTACTAATGGATGAGAGAACTACATTCAATAGAAAGAAAAATCCTGCTTTGGAATTTTGCCAATATAAGATATTTTTGGCAAAGATTGACGATAATGTTGTTGGAAGAATTGTTGGAATACTAAATACTAAGTCAAATCAAATATGGAATCAAAAGAGGATGCGTTTTGGTTGGCTTGATTATATAAATGACAAAGAAGTTTTAGAGGCACTATTATCTGCTGTTGAACAATGGGCAAAAAAAGAAGGAATGGATGAAGTTGTAGGTCCAATGGGATTTACCGATATGGACAAGGAAGGAATGATGGTTGAGGGTTTTGATATTGATTGTCCAATGGCGTGTTACTACAATCCAAGCTACTATCCCTTGCTTATAGAGCAACTAAATTATAGGAAAGAGGTTGATTGGGTTCAATATCAAATGGCAGCTTCTCAACCCATACCAGAGAAACTTGCAAGGGTAAATCAGGCAATAAAGGATAAGTACAAATTAAAGATAGTTGAGAAACTGAAAAAGAAGGAAATTGTTAGGCGTTATGGCAATAAACTATTCCAAACCATAAATGCTTCTTTTAAAGACCTATTTGGCTATGTTCCTTTAAATGATAGGCAGATTGATTTCTATGTTAAGCAATATTTTCCCTTTATTGATATTCGTTTAGTTTGCTTTATTGTGGATGAAAATGACGATATTGTTGCCTTTGGTGTTTCAATGCCATCCCTATCTGAGGCATTGAGGAAAGGAAAAGGAAAATTATTCCCCTTTGGATGGTACTATTTGTTAAAGGCATTAAAGAATTTTGAAAAAATTGACCTATATCTAAATGGTGTTTCCCCACTATGGCAAAACAAAGGAATACATTCGCTATACTATGTTGAGATGAATAAACGCTATATCGCCTTAGGCTCAAAGACAGCTATTGCAAATCCTCAATTGGAAACAAATCAGGCTTCTCAAATATGGGAAAAATATGATAGTAAATTAGCAATACGCCGTAGGGCATACATAAAACAAATTTAATTTTTTTTTCAATGCAAAAAGTTTTAGTTACAGGAGCAAGTGGTTTTATTGGAAGTACCTTAGTAGATAAACTTCTTCAAGAAGGGTATGAGGTATTTGCTGCCATAAGAAAAACATCCAATAAGGGATATTTAAGAGATAAGAGAATAAAATTCATAACCCTAAATTATGAAAATGAGAAATTGTTAAGACAAACCTTAGAAAAGGAGAACTTCTATGCAGTTTTTCATCTTGCAGCACTAACAAAGGCAGAAAAAAAGGAGGACTTCTATAAGGTAAATTTTGAATACACTAAGAATTTGGTTGATGCCCTAAATGGAATTGATACAAAACTTATATTCTTTAGTAGTTTTGCCTCCCATGGTCCATCAGAGGAAGTTAATTTTTCAGCAGCTAAGGTTGAAGATAAGAACAATCCCAACACAGAATATGGAAAATCTAAGTTAAAAGCAGAGGAGTACATAAATGAAAACTTTAAGGGAAGGTATATAATTTTGCGTCCAACCGGAGTTTATGGTCCAAAAGAGACGGACTATTATGTATATTTTAAAACAATAAGCAATCATTTAGAACCATATCTTGGATTTATTCCTCAGAGATTAACCTTTGTTTATGTGGATGACTTAGTTTCGGTGGCTATTTTAGCAATGAATAGTTCAATAAGTGGGAAAACATACTTTGTAAGTGATGGAAACCTATACTTAGATACCGAATTTGCTCAAATAACAAAACAAGTTATGGGAACATGGACCTTAAAAATAAAGTTCCCTCTTTTCATTGTTGCCTTTATAAGCTCAATTATGGAGTGTATAGGGAGAATAACAGGACAACTTTTTACGTTAAACAAAGACAAGTACAATATTTTAAAGGCAAGAAATTGGAATTGCGATATAGATAAATTAAAAAAGGATTTACATTATACTCCTAAGATTTTCTTAGAAGAAGGAGTAGAAAAGACAATTAAATGGTATAAGGATGAGGGTTGGCTAAGATGATAATCCTTTTCTTTGAGTTATAAAGAAGATAATGAGGGGTGATGTTATAAGTGAAAAACTAAATAGGTTTATAAGAAAATACTATAAGAATCAATTAATAAAAGGAGGGATATATTCTTTTATTGCTTTGGTTAGTTTTTTCTTATTGCTTAATTTAATTGAGTATTTTGGATATAATTCTTCACTTGTCCGCTCCATATTATTCTATTTATTCCTTATTATTGCAATACTCATACTCTATTTCCTTATAATAATACCTCTATTACGTCTATTTAACCTAAAAAAGAACCTATCTCATAAGGATGCAGCAAGGATAATTGGGGAACATTTCCCACAAATAGATGACAAACTTTTAAATCTACTCCAATTAAAAGATATTTCCTTAGATGAACCCTCTGAAATTTTGGAGGCAAGTATTGAGCAAAAAACCAAAGAACTTTCACCTATTGCCTTTGTAAAGGCAATTGATTTTAAGAAAAACAAGAAATATGTAAAGTGGATTTTTGTTGTAGTTCTCCTAACAATTGTCCTATCACTTGTTTTTCCAAATTTTCTTAGTGAGCCAACAAAGAGATATATTTTCTATGACAAATATTTTGAAAAGCCATCACCCTTTTCCTTTGTCCTTTTGAATAAAAACTTAAAGGTTTTAAAGAATGAGGATATAGAAATCCTTGTTCAAATTAAGGGAGACTATCTTGTGGAGGAGGTAGATATTGTTATAGAAGGAAATATCTTTACTATGCAAAAGGAAAAGAAAGATCTCTTTTCCTATAAAATAAAGAATATTCAAAAAAACTCCTATTTTTTCTTTCAGGCATCAGGTTTTGAGAGTAAGAAATACAAAATAGAGGTTAATCCAAAGCCAATACTAAGGAGTTTAAAATATAGAATTATTCCTCCCTCTTATACAAATATTCCTCCCTCTCAATATGCAGATTTAACCAATTTAACTATTCCAAAGGGTAGTGTAGTTTTTTGGAAGGCAGTAACAAGCACAACAAAGGAAGTTTTCTTTTCTTTTAATGATAAACAAGAGGTTTTTAATCCCGATAATAATGATGTGGTGGAATTTTCCAAGAAAATACTATCCTCTTTTTCTTATAATATAACTACAAAGAACGACTATACAACTTTTAATGATTCAATAGAGTTTTCAATTTCAATAATTGAGGACAACTATCCTTTTATATCCGTTATAAAAAAGCAAGATTCCTTGTTTTCGGATATGGTATATTTTTGGGGAAATATTAAGGATGATTATGGATTTTCTCGTTTAGAGTTCCATATTCAAAAAAACACTTCTTCCATTTCAGATAAGGATAATAGGGAAAATGAAATTAAAATAAATATACCTATTAATAAAGGAGAAAATATCCAAGAGTTCTACTATGCATACAATTTAAATAATTTGGATATTGCACAAGGAGAGAAAGCGAATTACTATTTTGAGATTTGGGATAATGATTTAATTAATGGGAATAAGGCAACAAGGTCAAGTGTATTTACTTTTGAAAAGCCCTCAAAAGAAAGTATAGATAGTCTAATTAGTAAAAACTCTTCTCAAATTAAAAGTTCCACAAGTGGAAATATGAACCAATTGAAGCAAATTCAAAAAGAAATAGAGGATATTAATAAGAGGATGTTGGATAAAAAGGAAGTTTCTTGGCAGGATAAAAAGGAATTAAATAGTTTAATTGAAAAACAAGAGCAGGTTAAGAAAATATTGGATGAGCTTAGTCAAAAGATAAAGGAAAATAATCGTTTGGATGAAAGAATATCCTCGCAAAAAAGTGAAGAAATCATTAATAGGGAAAAAGAATTGGAGAAATTATATGAAGAATTATCAAAACAAATTGATGAGGAATTTAAAAAACTATTGGACGAAAACATAAAAAAAGAAGACATAAAAAACATATTGGATAAGCTACAATCAAATAATAAACATTTAGAAAAAGAATTGGATAGGGCATTGGAAATGTTTAAGCGTTTGGAAGTAGAAAAAAAGATGGAAGAGACAATAAACAAATTAAATTCTTTATCAAAAGAGCAAAAAGAACTCTCAAAAAAGACAAAAGAAAAAGGAGATAAGGATAGTCTTTTAAAGGAACAGGAGAAAATAAATAAAGAATTTGAGGATATAAAAAAAGACATTAAAGATATAAAACAAAAAGCTGAGAAGTTGGAAGAGACACAAAAGATAGAGGAAAACAAGGAAAAACAAGACTCAATTTCTGCTTTGCAAAAAGATATTCAAAAACAATTGGAGAAAAATCAAAATAATAAGGCTTCACAAAATCAAAACAAGGCAGCAGATAAGATGGAAGAGATGGCAAATAGCCTATCTTCTCAAATGGAAGAAAACAATCAGGAGCAGTTGGCAGAAGATGTAAATGAGGTTCGTCAGCTTTTAAAGAATTTAATAAAACTTTCTTTTTCGCAAGAAGAGCTTATAGATAAGGTAAGGCAGACTTCGGTGACAGATCCTTTATATCAGGATATAATAAATAAGCAAAACATCATTAAAAATCAGTTTAAACAAATTTCAGATAGTCTTTTTGCTATGAGCAAAAGACAACCTCAAATTGGGAGTGTTGTAAATAAGGAAGTCAATTCAATAGAAGAACAAATAGGTCTTTCATTGGACAAATTATTAAAATACAATCAAGGGTTCTATAATACATATAAGAATACTCAGGCATCAACTAACCAACAGTATTCAATGACTGCGATGAACAATTTATCACTATTGTTGGCAGAAAGTTTGGATAAGATGCAAAATAATCTAAAATCAATGATGAAGAGCAAGGGAAAGAGTAAGAGTAATTCCCAAAACTCTTGTCCATCTCCCGGAAATACCCAAAGCAAATCTCAAAACTTAAAGGATATTGGCAAGATGCAAGAGGCATTAAACAAGGAAATGGAAAGGTTAAAGAAGGAATTAGATAAGCAAAAAGGAAAGAATAAGGGTAGTGGAACAATTGGAGAGGGTGCTCAAATTAATGAAGAGCTTGTGAAAATGGCAGCCCAACAGGAGATGATACGCAAATTAATGGAACAATATGCAAAAGAATTGAAGGAAAAACAAGGAAAGGGGTCAAGGGAAGTTGATAATTTTATCAAACAAATGGAACAAACCGAAAAAGATATCGTAAATAAAGCTATAAATAATCAGACTCTAATGCGTCAAAAAAACATTCTAACAAGAATGTTAGAGCATGAAAAAGCTCAAAAAGAAAAAGAGAAAGACAATAAAAGAGAGTCTAAGGAAGGAAAAGAAATATTTGAAGAAAACAAAAAGGCTATTGAAGAGTTTAAAAAGATAAAAAATAAGGAAATAGACACTTTTAAAGAAGTTCCAGCAGAATTTTCTCCATTATATAAGGAGAAAACAAACGATTTTTTTTATAACTTTGGCTCGTAAAAGCAAAACTAATAAGATATGAAAGAAAACTACGATAAGGTAAATTTTAAATCCAATAATCCTAAGGAAAGAATAGAAGCTGAGCAACTAATAGAAGAGGTTTGCGATAGGCTGAATTTGCATAATTATTTCGGCATATTTTCAGTCGTTATAGAAGAGGTATTAAACTTAATATACTCTGAAGAAAACTCAAAAAGAGATAATTTTTCAACAACTCTAATTTTTGAACAATGTGTCAATGGAGTTTGTTTTTCATTTCATTCAAATGAAACACTATTTAATGAAGTTCCACTTTTGGTATCTATGCTAACAAACCAATATAACATAATTGAAGAGGGTAAATGCCTGGAACTAATTTTCTATGTTAATGGAATAGATGTTGCAGAGCTTAAAGTGCGTCAAGATAATTTTAAACTATTCTTCCATAAAGAAGAGATAGAAACTACCAAATAAGTATTTCCAAAATAATTTAATGGCAATTATTTTTAATTTTATTGATGTAAAGGATAATTTACAAAGGAAAAATGCTATAAAAAGCTGGATAAAGGATGTGGTAAGTAAGCATAAGAAAACCCTTGGTGAGGTTTCCTACATCTTTTGTAATGATAATTATCTACTAAATATCAATAATACATATTTAAAACACAACTATTATACCGATGTAATAACATTTGACTACTCTGAAAAAGAGATTATATCGGGTGATATTTTCATTTCCTTAGAAAGAGTTGAAGATAATGCAAAGAAAATGAATGTATCCTATCAAGAAGAGTTGAATAGGGTTATAATACATGGCATATTACATCTTTTGGATTATAGAGATAAGACTATTGAGGAAGAAAAACAAATGAGAAAAAAGGAAGAAGAATGTTTAAAGAGTTTGATGTAATTGTTGTTGGTGCAGGACATGCTGGTTGCGAAGCAGCACTTGCAGCATCAAGATTAAAAACTAATGTACTATTAATTACACAAAACATAAATAATATTGCACAACTATCTTGTAATCCTGCAATGGGAGGGGTAGCAAAGGGGCAAATTGTAAGAGAAATTGATGCTTTGGGAGGAGAAAGTGCAATAATTACAGATAGCAATACCCTACAATTTCGTATGCTTAACCTATCTAAGGGACCTGCAATGTGGAGTCCAAGAGCACAGGTTGATAATATAAGTTTCCCTCTTTCGTGGAGAAGAGTCTTAAACAATGCTCCCTTTCTACAAATGTGGCAAGATGATGTAGTGGGACTAATAATTAGGAATGAGAAAGCCATTGGCGTTAGAACAAAGTTGGGCTTAGAAATTTTTGCTAAAAGCGTTATCCTAACTAATGGCACGTTTTTAAATGGTAAAATACATATAGGAGAAAAGAGTTTTGAAGGAGGAAGAATAGGAGAGGAAAATTCCAAAGGCTTATCCGATGAATTAAGGGACTATGGTTTTGAAGTTGCTTCCCTAAAAACAGGAACTCCTATGAGGGTTGATAAAGAAAGTATAAACTTTTCCTTATTACAAGAGCAAAAAGGCGATGAAAATCCTCAAAAATTCTCTTTTTTAGAACAAAAAAATAGGGATAATATTCCTCAACAAAGCTGCTACTTAGCTTATACAAATTCAATTGTTCATGATATTTTAAGGGAAGGCTTTGCCTTTTCCCCAATGTTTCAAGGTAGAATCAAGGGTAAGGGTCCAAGATATTGCCCTTCTATTGAAGATAAGATAGAGAGATTTTCCTCCAAAGAAAGACATCAACTCTTTATTGAGCCAGAAAGCAGGTATTCAAACCTATATTACATTAATGGATTCTCCTCTTCACTCCCTTTGGATGTACAATATAGGGCATTAAGAAATATAGTTGGATTTGAAAATGCAGTTATTCAAAAGCCGGGTTATGCAATAGAGTATGACTATTTCCCACCTACACAATTGAAAAATACCTTAGAGACAAAAAAAATAGAGAACTTATATTTTGCAGGTCAAATAAACGGAACGACAGGTTATGAAGAGGCTGCTTGCCAAGGATTAATGGCAGGAATAAATGCTGCATTAAAGATAAGGGAAAAGCCATCTTTTGTTCTAAAACGAACGGATGCATATATTGGAGTTTTGATTGACGATCTAATAACTAAGGGTGTAGATGAACCATATAGGATGTTTACTTCCCGAGCTGAATATAGGATATTATTAAGACAGGATAATGCAGACCAAAGACTAACACCTCTTTCCTTTGAAATAGGACTTGCCTTAGAGGAAAGGATGAAAAGAGTTGAGAAAAAAAAGAAAAACATAGAAGAAATTGTAGGATTTATAGATAAAAATACAGCATTACCCAATGAAATTAATCCACTTTTAGAAGAGAAACAAACACCTATAATAAATCAAAAGACAAAGTTGGGTCAAATTCTTTTAAGACCACAGATAATAATTAAGGATCTATGGCAAAATATTCCTTCTTTAAGAGATAAAATTGAAAGTCTTAATTTGGGAAATATTCAAGATGAGGTTGTCTTAGGGGCAGAAATAATAATAAAATACAAGAGTTATATAGATAAGGAGCAGGAAATTGCAGATAAACTCTCAAAATATGAAGACCTAATCATAAAGGATGATTTCAATTATAATCAATTAAATTCTCTAAGTTTTGAAGCAAGGGAAAAACTCTCAAAAATTCGTCCCAAAACAATAGGACAAGCATCCCGCATAAGCGGAGTTTCTCCTTCGGATATTTCAGTTCTTATAATATATATTTGTAAATAATAGATGATAATATAGCAAATATAAAAAAGAAAAACATAGTTGTTTTTTCTTTTCCCCTATTAAAATCTGGTGCGTCCTTATTTCCAAAAAATAAAACGCTGTTTTAATTTTCTAAAACGAAGAAATAATTTATTAAAACGAAGATTTAGTAAATTATTTCTTCGTTTTATTTTTCCCTAATCTAAGTTATTTAAAATTATGTTTATAAAAATTCTATTCGCTTTAAAAAGATAACTTTGTTGTATTATCTATTTTTATGCTATTTGTGTATCTTAATATTATATTCTTCTTTCTTTTGTTCTTTATTATATTACTTGGAGATTCTATAAAATTAGTAAAGGGTGGTTGTTTTTTAGGAAATGATATAATTAGATAGGATAATTTCTTATTATTTATAATTTCGTTTTCTTTAAAATAATTATAGGTAGAAAATAATTGCTCTTCTGCCTCTCTTATTTTGTTATCTATATTTTTACTATATGAATATTTTAATTCTACAAATAATATCCAATTATTTGGATTTTCTAAATAAGGAAATAAAGCACATTCACAATGTTTTTGTGGATTTCCTTCTCTATCTATTAAATCTTTTTTATCCAATATAATTGATGAAAAAGAAAGATTTTTATCGTTTTTAATATGGAAACTTTCTATATCGTTTGGTTTATTATCAGATAATTTTACTCCTTTTTTTCTATAAGTTGTTTTTGTTTGCTCACTATAATCTGCTATATAAAGATCCTTATTATGATTGTTTATTTGTTTGTTAGGAAATATGGCTTGAATATTATTCATAGTAGTTTATCATATTATAGAAATCATTCATAATTTCTTTCATAGATTTATCAAAATAGTTATCTTCAATTAAATTATCCTCTTGCTGAATATTTCTAATTTCTCCTTCTTTTATTTCCCAAACAGATACTTCGGAAGGGTTAATATATGGACAATTTATATTATCATCTTTTCCTATTTTATCCTTTACTAAATAATGCAACATACAATTATTTAAAGCATATAGAATATAAGGACTATGTGTTGTTATTGTTAGTTTATTATCTTGTTTATTCAAACATTTATTTATAAGATAATAGACCAATTCTTTTTGTGTTGTTGGAAATAAATTCTGTTCTGGTTCTTCAATAATTAATTGAGTATTTTGTGTTTTTAATAAATTATTAGAAACTTTTAAGTATTCATCATAATACTCTTTTACTTTACTATCTCCTTCACTTAATTTATTATTGATTATTTCACGATATTTATTACGTTCTTGTTCATCTTTAATTATTGTTTTTTCACCAAAATATGGTTTTAATACCTTTGCATCATAAACAAGATTATTTGTTGCTATTTCTTTTTGTCTTAATTCAAATGATTTATTTTCTTCATTATATACACCATTTGCTATATATTCTATAAGAGTTATTAGTGGTATTATAGATTGTAATCCACTTGAAGCATTAGATAAAGAAATATTATATTCTGAATTATTGTTAGCTTGAATATAATCTTGGTCTATGTCTTTATTATAGTAGTAATTTATACCTAAATTTAATAGAGATAATTTATTATCCTTATTATATATGGTGCGAGCATCATACCAATCAAATAAGAAACTTCTAAGATTTGTATTCCCAAGTTCAAGTTTTTTTATATCAGGTAAAACAATGACATTTCTTTGAGATGGTATATATGATATTTTACTACGCTTATATCCAAATTTATTGTAATTTTTTATGTGTATCCCTTGATTAATAGAAAATTCAATATAAAGAACATCTCCTTTATAGGATATAAAACTTTTTTCATTAAAATATCCTTGCCATTGATGAAAATTTAAAATATTTTCTATAATATTTTTGTCAAGAGAAAATGGTTTGGTAATAAGATCTTTTTCCAACCAAGTAAAATGACTAATTATTTTAGCAATAGTACTCTTACCACTACTTTGAGGTCCCATAAATATGTTAATCTTATTAAGAGAAAGACTAATTTCTTTTATTGGTCCTACATTTTTTATAGTTATCTCTGTCATATTTTTTTGTTTTTTCAAGATTTTTTAAGAAATGATTTTTACTTTCTTGAAATACAAAAATACATTATTTTAATTCAATTTGCTGTAATAAATGATTTTTTTCTTTTTATAAGAAAATAAAAATTTACAAAACCTAAATTGAAATTACAGATTTGATGCTATCTTTTCTGCTATATCTTGAAATTCTTCTTTGGAGAGTGTTACTTTTTCTTTGGAAAAGTTTAAATCACCTTCATTTTGTAGGGGAACAAGGTGAATATGTGCATGAGGAACTTGAAGTCCTATTACTGCTACACCAACTTTCTTACAAGGAATAACCTTTTCTATTGCTTTTGCAACTTTCTTAGCAAATAGAGTTAATTCTGAAAGAATGTTATCATCTAAATCAAAAATATAATCTACCTCTTTTTTAGGAATAACTAATGTATGTCCCTTTGATAAAGGGGAAACATCTAAGAAGGCAAAACAATTTTCTGTTTCTCCAATCTTATAGCAAGGTATTTCTTTTGCAATAATTTTTGAAAATATTGAAGCCATTATCTTGTTATTTTTGTTATTTTCAATTCTAATTTACCTGCTGGAACATCTATTTGACATATATCTCCAACCTTCTTTCCCAACATTCCTTGTGCTATTGGAGAAGTTATTGATATTTTACCTTCCCTAAGATTAGCTTCACTTTCAGGAACTATTTCAAATACCTGTGTTATTTTAGTTTTTAGATTTGTAAATTCCACCTTTGAAAGCAATAATACTTTGGAAGTATCCAACTTTGTTTCATCCAAAAGTCTTGCATTTGAAACAAGGGTTTGCAGCTTTACTATCTTAGCCTCAAGATGTCCTTGTGCATCTTTGGCAGCATCATATTCTGCATTTTCAGATAAATCTCCTTTATCTCTTGCCTCTGCTATTGCAGCACTTATGGCAGGACGTTCAACGGTTATTAGATGATTTAACTCTTCTTTTAGTTTCTCTAAGCCTTCTTGTGAATAGTACTTTATTTCTGACATAACTTTACTCTCTTAAAAAGGAATAGAAGACTTCTTTTAAAAAGTCTTCTATTTCTTATTTATTTATTTGTTTATACTATAACGAAAGAACCAAGCCTATGGTATGAATACCTCCTGCTATTTTGGTTAATCTGTAAGCATAATCTATTGATAGGTAAATTCCGTTCTCTTCTTCTGTTTTTGCTTTCTTAATAGGAGCAATTACTGATGCTCCTGCTGCAAAACCTGAGAATAATGTTGTTGATCCATTATCTGAATCATAAACACTCTTTGTTATATCCTCTTCATAAGTGTAGGATGTACGAAGCATAAATATTTTTGCAAAAGCATATTCAAGTCCTAATGTAAATTGGTCTTTTGAAAATGCCATAGAAGCAAAATTACCTGCAAGTGTAAATCTTTGAGTATTCTCTGAAAATAGGAAGTCGTAGGAAGCGCCTATGTTCAAACTTGAAGGTATTTCAAATTCTTGAGAACGTTGTTCAACTGTCATACTATTACGACCAATAGTTCCTTGTGTTGATAAACCATCACCACTATAACTCATTGAAGGTCCCCAATTCTTTAGGGTTATACCAAATTTTATTTCGTAGTCTTGTCCTGTCACATATTGGATACCTGCATCAATTGCAAATCCTGTTGCAGTAACATTATCTGTTCCTTCGTTAATTAGTTTTACGGTTGCACCCACATATATTGAAGTGGAAAATGCCTTTGCATAGGAAAGTCCTATATTCATATTACTCATTGAGAATGTTCCGTTATTAAACTCAGGACTTGTCACCTTAGTTATATCTGTTAATCCAAATCCCATTGAAGTTAGAGATATTCCAAGTACTCCATAATCACCTAAACTTTGTCCTATACCTACTGAATAAACTCCTATTCCTGAGTTTTGCAACCAATTACTATATGAAGCATTGAATTCTGTACCTGCAATTCTTCCCAATCCTGCAACGTTGGAAAACAAGGCATCTACACCCGTACCACAAGCGGTATTGACATTTCCCCATCCTGCACTCTTAGCCCAAGGATTAACAAGAACTATACCTGCTCCCGCAGTACCTCTTCTGTCGTCATTACCCGCTTTTGTGTTTATGCCGACAAGTAAAAATAGTCCTAACATAAACAATGCAAATATTCTATATAAATCTCTCATAATCTCTATCTATTTATAATATTTCAATATTGTGCTTTTTATTGGAAAGAATTTAAATCCACAGGACGAATAGAACCAAACCATTTAATTATCTTTTCTCCAATTCCGTCTGCTTTTATATGTATTATATAAGCACCGCCAGAGATAGGTAATCCTTTATGATTCTTTAAATCCCAATCAACAGAAGTAAGTGCTGTTCCTGTTCCTGATACAAGGCTCTTTGATGGTCCTCTTAATTTTCTTATAACTGTACCATCAACAGAATATATTGTTATGTAACAATCAGGAGGCAGATTACATATCTTAACAAGATTTTCAACTTGGTCTCCTTCATATCCTGAGGCAGAGAAATAAGGATTAGGAACAACTGTTATTTGATCCATAGCAGATTTTGCCAATTCTATATTTCCTGTTGTTGTAGCCAAATCACGAGTGATTGAGAATTGATACATTGGATAATTATCATTTTGAGGAATTGCAGCCTCTCCATTTATATTATTTATGTAATTCTTCCTATATGGTTGTTTCACTCTTAAAGAAACGGTTACATCTGTTGGTAATTCTGCTGTTCTATCATTATCAAAGGCTGTTGCCAAAGGCATACCAACCCACATTACTGAACCGAATACCTTCATAGCTGATAATAATTCAGTGTTGTTATAATCACTATTCAAAGGAGCTGCGTCATCCAACACTAAATTATCTAATGCTCTTAGATTATTGTATGCCCAAGAACCCATATCTTTATTTCCGTTAGCATCAACATCGTAATAAGCTGTTGGATTTACCACAGATTTTTCTGGTTGTCCTAAACTATTAGGTGTGTATAATTCATATTGAGAAGCTCCAAGAACATATATGTAGTGCATACCTCCATATACTAAATCTCCTGCATCGCTACTTAATGTTGAAGTTGGATTCCATAAAAGGTCTCTACCATTACCCGGTCTGCCTACTCCCAATTGAGAATTTTCACCAAATAACATATTAAGTCTTTGTCCTGTTTCAAGGTTAATAGCATAACCAGGGAACCAACCCCATCCTTCTGTTCCGTCATTAAGTGGTTGTCCATTTTTATCTACTGAAGGATGTTTCCTTATTTGGAATCTTTTTGCTCCACCTTCTGTTTGCTGAACATCGTCTCCCATTTCCAAAACAGGGCAACGTGTCCATTTTGTTTTATCGTTTGTAAAGACAATATTTACAGAAGCAAGATTATTCAAATCGTTTGACACAGTTGAATAGACAAAGGCAGGGTCCATTCTATATTTTGTTTTTGCAACAGTGTTGTTTGTACCAAAATGATAGTATGAAAATCCAGGATAAGGATAAATTGCATCACCGTAATCAGATTTATAATTAATATACAATGCTGTTAATCTATATGGTGCCCACCATCCATTTCCAAATGTTTCATAATCCTGATTTTTGTCTATTGAATAATTTGTCACCATAGTATCATTTACACCTGTACTTGGATTGAATTGTATTAATGATTCAGAATAGTAGTAGTCTTGTAATAGATAATCTACAATATCTTCAACTCTTTCTTGTCCCATACTTGCAAAACCTCTTGATATTTCTTCTGAAACATAGCTTGCTCCTGATCTAATCCAGTTTGTGTATCCACTTTGATCGTTATCAGCAACACCCATTAACCAAGTTTTATTAGGATCATTATGAACCACGCTTGAATATAGTGTTGTTCCTTCTGCAAAATCTCCTCCAACAACTCTTCTTTCTGTTTGATAATCGTTCATTCTTACTGAAAGTGCTGTTGCAGTTGGAATAGGATTATTAAGTGATATTGATAATCCCAATGGGAATATTATTTGTTCATTTATATCTCCTATAACTCTATCGGAAGTTAATGAATATACATCTGTACTTACTCCGTTTAGTTTTGTTGTATAAAGAGGTAGATTTGTGTCTGCATTTTGAAGTTTCCAAGTTGCATTCATCATGCTTCCTGATGTGTCAGTGGCAGAAGGAATAATTTTTATTATGTATGAACCTTGACTTAATTTTATAGGGTCAATAACCTTTATGTTTAAAGGTCCATAATTTTCTTTATATACTAAGTTAGGTAAATATGCAACTCCTGCTGGCTCTTCATTAGGTTTGCCCATTATTTGTTCCAAAGTTTCATCTTTGAAATTAATAATCATTCCTCCATTACCATTACCTTCTATTCTTGTTATCTCAGGAGAGTTTCCATAAACTGATTGAACCAATGTTCCATTTTGTTCAGGAGTAACAATGTGAGGCATTGCAACTGCTGGAGTTATACTTCTACCTGTACCTGTTTTTCTACTTGCTAAATAAGTTTCCTTTTGTCCATCCAATTTTGTTGCATCAGAAGAGCTATATTGTTTAAAGTTGTTGTAAGCGTATGCTATTGCTATATAGTAGTACTTTTGATTATTTACAAGTGTCTTATCATTTGTTTCAGCAAACTTATCTTCTGTTACTCTAAATGAATGTTGAATTCCATTATTTAGTCCATCAACCATAACCTTTGGAACAAAATCTCCAATATTATCATCTTTTGTATAATTAACCAATTTTGCTATTGGTTGATTTCCTTGTTTTGAATCAAAATTTCTAATATCACATTGTGCAACCAATCTTGCTTTGTCTTCATCATATATATCTGCTACCGATACATTCTTATCTCTTAATTGGAATATTTGATAGCCTTCAAATCTATAATATTGATCATAGAATGTTGTTGAAACCGTACTATCCTTAGTTTTTATTATAGGTTGATTGTTTTCGTCATAAGCTATATATGAAATTTCTTCTATAAGTTCATATTTTGGAGGGATTCTAATATCTATCTTAGAGAAGGATTCATTTCTATTATTAGAAGAAGGAGCATCATTTGTTATGTATAGTATAAGTTCTCCGTCAAGTTCTTTAATAGTTAAATCTGGTGCATCTGGTCCTTCAAGAACATTAAAACAGTTATCAAATAATGCTTGGCATTTATCATCTATTTGTCTTAACAATGTAACTGATGCAAAAGGACCTCCTGTTGTTGCTTGTGCAAAAGGAATACCAACAGTTATGTAGTTTATTGCCCCTGGTGTTAATTCAAAAGGACCTGCAGACTGCATAAAACGTCTATCTCCTGAAGAATTACCTGAGGTTTCTTCTGTCCAACCTCGTGTATCAGCTACTATATTTTTTGTATCACTACCCTTTGTTCCCCAATTCCAAACGTCTGTTGTTCCAGGAAACATAAAATCACATTCAGGATTTCCAGATATTGTTCCATCTCCTCCAAATGTCATTCTTGCTCCTGTTCTCCAAATACCTCTTAGATAGTTGTAATAGTCTGTTGCTTTATCAGGTTCTCCTTTAATTGCATGGTTACTATTTTCATAATAAACGAATCTTCTCATACCAAAACGTTCATCATCAATAATACCATTACCAAAATTAACTCCATTAATATTGGCACCATTAGTTATTTTATCATTTACATCATACCAATAATCAATAAATTCTTCTGCGTTTGCAGTTATTAATAATGTATCATAAACAGGTTTGCCGTTTTCCATTATATCATTACCATTAGTATCTTTCTTTATATACTTTGATAATTTTTCCAATCCATCTGTTTTAGCAGCAGCCAAAGCAATATATACTTTTGGATTATCTAATCCATCAGGATCTAAGTATGGTCCTTGAAAAAAGTCAATACCAATTGCAGGAGGATTTCCTCCGTATGCCCCTGTTCCTGGTCCATCAGTTGTTTTACCATTATAGCAATATCCTAAACCTCTTTTAACATCACAACCAACAAAATCATCATGAGCATAACCTAAATCTGGGTCAACCCATTGACTGAAATATGTGTTTTGTAAGGTAAATGTTGAACGATTTATTATTTCGTATGAATAGAAGGTCATATTATTTATTTCGTCATTCATACTAAAAGCGAAAGCCTGAGCACGAATTTCAAGACCAATTGGGTTTGAAGATTTAGATTCTGTGTGAGAATTTCCCTTATCGTTAAATACCCACCAAAGAGTTTCATCTCCTTTTAAAACTTGATCAACTAAAATACCCCCTGTTACTTTTTCTCCTCCTGTTCCTATTGAATCTTCCATAGTTCTAATAGGATTATATTTTTGACCACTTTGTTTTGCTAAAACAGGACAAAGATCTCCATTGAAATCATAGTATGGATAATCTCCTTTTTCGTAATTATATTCTCCGTCTCCATCAACATCTTTGAAAGGAGCTAAATATTTTGTTTGTTTTAATTCTGAATAGTTTTCAGGATGAGCAGGCCATGTTCTTATAGCTTCTGTTATAAGATTTGGATCTGATGGTCCTCCTATTATTTGTCCTTGTGCATTTGTTGGACATGCTGCAACGAATGCTTCTACTTCTGCTTTTGTTATACGAAAATGCTTATCCCACTTTTCACATACAGACTTATCTACAGCAGCATTCTTATCTACTGTTAATGGTCCTGGCCAAAAATCATCACCATCTTGACCAAAACGAAGGGCAGCAACTCTCAATTGTTTGTTTTCATCCTGTCCTCCAATCCATAATGCAGCACAGAACATAGCTGTGGATGTTCCGTTTTTTGGAACATAATATCTGGCATTACTACCATCATACCACATATTACCACCTGTGTTAATACGTGCTCTAACGTTATTAATACTCAACTCAGCAGAACCTTGTGCTCTTCTACATCTTTCAACTCCAGAAGCATCTTTGGTTAAAGAGGGAGAAGATTTTTTTATCGCACCTTTATATTCTTCCGCAAAAAGAGTATTTTGCATAAAAATACAAACTAAAACTAACGTTGTTATTCTTATTATATGTTTCATCTTTCAATAAGTTTTCTTCTTGTTTTACTACGCCTTAATTAAAATGTATAAGATATTCCTAAATATACCATTCTTGGTCTTTGATAATTATACTGAACATTGTTTAGATACATAGCATAATAATCTCTGAAAGAACTTTCGTTCAATTGACTTGCAATGACAGTTTGAGTTTCTGGGTCTGTTAAATAACCATTATCGTCAGGGTCTCCTGTAACTCCAAATACTGATGCAACATTCTTTATGTTTAATACATTATTTATCCTTGCATATATATTAAGTTGTGTCATTTTCTTTCCAACTTTAATATTATAAGACTTATCTATATTAATATCTATTCTAAATATCCAAGGTAATCTTGCTCCATTATAACTACCAACTATTGTTTGTTGAGTATTGCTGAAATATTTTGTATATGGTCTTCCTGATTGAGCTACTCCTGTAAGATTAACCCCAAAATTTTGCAACCATTTAATTTCTTTTGAACGTTTAGTGCCGTCCTTATCTGTTACTATTCTTCTTGTTGTTGGTCCATTATAATCTTTATCTCCTTGATAACGGAAATCTAATTGTAGTTTAAATTCATGACGTCTATCATCGCTTATAGGATATAACATCTTTATATTTGGATAACCTGCCTGAATTAAAGAAACTATTGTTGATTGTGGTAAGCCTGATGTTCCTTCTGCATATTGTAGGGTATAGTTTGCATTTAAACGAATATTTTTTGAACGTTTCAATTCGTATGTTAAAGAAACCCCTTTTGTTGTTTTGAAATCTTGATTACCATAAGTGTAATATAGAGATGTTGGGTCAGCTCCAACATATTGAACAAGGGCTATAAGGTCTCTTGTTTCCTTATAATAAGCAGATATCATAAATACAGAAGATTTTGATAATACTTGTGTGAAACCTAATTCATAGTTAGTAATTTTTTCAGGTTCCAACTTAGGATTACTCAATAAAGCTCCTGATTGTCTTTCCATAAATAAGTAGCTTAGATAATTTGCTTGCCAATTACTTTGAGGTCGGCGAGCAATCATATCGTATGAAGCTTTAAATTCTGAATTTGTAGAAACAGGGAATGAAAATGCTATACGAGGCATTGCCACTATTTGAGGTTTATAATCTTCAAAAGCATCTGTTGATATTTCAAAAGGAAGTCCTGTATCATTTAATTTTCCTTTTCTAAAAGGTAAAGGTTGTCCTGATGCACCTGCTATATCAGAAGGATTGGAAACTATTTCTCCATTTGCATTATACCAAGTGTTTCCATTTCTATATCCCTTAACAAAACCATCTGTGTTCACACTTTCAGTACTTGTACTTCCACTTAAACTACTAACATATACAACATAATCATCTCCTATACTTGCAGGACGATTTGGAATATTTAATTCTCCTGCTGTATAAGAAGAATATAATAGATAATTATCTTTTAATCCCATTTGATTTCCATCAAATCTATCTACACGAACACCTATATTAAAGATTAAATCTCTAAAGTAGAATTGGTCTTGAATATAACCTGCCATATATATTGGTTGCCAAGCTCCCAAAGTTCTATTTGTTGGATCTGAGAAGAAGTTTTGAAGATTTTGTTTTCCCTTAACAACATTTCCTCTATGATCATATCCATAGTAGCTTACTATTGAATTACCACTATTGAATAATTCATCTGCTGAAAACATATCTAATGAGAAAGTAGAAGGATCATAACTATCAATATCTATATATTCTGTACTTGTTATATCCATTCCTAATTTTTCTCTCAAGGCTCTATCAAAGTAGGTTTGACTTGCTGCATCATAAGCTCTATTATATGTTACATAAGGTATAGATCCAGAATTATCAATGATAGGATTTTCCAAATCTCTATATAATATATGTGCATTAGCCTCTTGCTTCATTATAGTCCATAAGCTTGCTGCATTTAAACCATAAGAACGATAGGTCATTTGATCGTATTGGAATCCGAATTCCAAAGAATGTTTTCCTATATCCGCAGAAACTTTTGCAGAAACAAAGACTGCTTGTGTTTCAGATTTACTATATGTTGTAGTTGGAGTTCCTACATTTGTCCAAGCAAATGATGAAGGGAACATTTGATATATTGAATTTGGCAAATCTCCATTTGTCAATCCCAAATAAGATCTTATATTATCATAGTTATATAGATTTGATCTTATTGAAGAGAAATTTGGATCATTATATAATTGCCAAGTATATCTTGCAAGTCCTGGATTTGCATCCGATGGAGTAAAATCAACTTGATAATCCAACCAACCATTATGTTCCATTACATCCTGCATAACTCCATTTATTTCCATACGAGTTAATGCGTATGTATTTCTTTTATGTGTTTTAAATTTTCCTATATATCCATATTTAAATAAATCATCTCCATGAACAGGACTATAAGTTTCGCTATAAGATCTGCTGTAAGAACCAATGACATCAAAAATAATATTCTTTATTGTTGATGTTTCAGAACCTGAAAATTTTTGAGTAAAATCTGCCATTACCTGAAAACTATTACCAGAGGATTCAGAGTTATTTGCATTATTTACTAACATTGAATAACTATCAGGATTCTTTCCTATACTATTTGTATATTCTCCGTTTATTTGTAGAATACTATTGTCTGAAAAACGTATATCCAATCCGCCTTCCATATACAATCCGTTACTCCACATATTTGGTTTTCTTCCCACTTGTTCAAAATCTGATAATCTTAAAAATGATGCAGTATTATAAACAACACCTACTGCTGGATCAAATGTTAGAGGATTATCATTTAGGAAATTTTGCTTATCTTGTTTAAGCATATAGTATCTTCTATCAGAAGGTCTGCTATATCCGTCTTGTTGATATTGATTAAATGCAGCAAAACGAAAACCTATTATACTCTTTTCTGCACCTTCTGCAGTTTTTATCTTATAAACAGGACCTGTCAAATACAAATCAACTCTATGATAACCTCTGGTATCCAAAGGCTCAGATGTTTCATATCTTACCATTCCACTAAACTTGCTTTCTGGTGGTCTTAAAGTAATGTTAGTTGTTCCTCCTATTGACTCTCCATAACGAGCAGGTGTTCCTCCTAAGATAACCTGTATTTCCGCTATTGCTTGTTTAGGAATATTTACAGTTCCTTTTTTAGGAACGCCATTAACATAACTTATCATACCTGATTCACCACGAGCACTACCTGCTGATCCATCATTATCAGAAACCCCAGCAACATTAGCAATTATGGCATCAACGCTATTGGCATTCATCTTTTCCATATCTTCATTTGAGATACGTTTTCCTGTTTCTGCTGAACCTATTTCAATTAATGGAACTACATACTCAGTAATATTGACAGCATCCAATTGAGATACCGATGGCTCTAAGGCTAAACTACCTCCTGTTGAATATCCACTTGCTGTTACTTGAACCCCCTTTTTGATACTTTTCTTGTAGCCAACAAAACTTGCTATAACATCGTAAGCGCCCGCACTCAATGGCTTAATTTGATAATTACCATCCATATCAGTTTGAGCTCCTCCTCGTTGTTCGCCATTTTGTTCTACAATGACATTAACAAAAGGCATCGGTTCTCCCGTTTTAGAATCTGTTATTGTACCCGTCAAAGTTCCTTGTGAGTACAAAAATAAACTGGTTGTTAAAAACAACCCAAAAGTAAAGAATAATTTTCTCAACATACTCCTTTATTTGTGTTTTTATGTAAAGAATGAAATTTCGTATTTTATTTTTTTCCAATAAAAGGATTATTTAATATTTCAGAATAAATAACCGCTTTTCTTAGATCAAAATCTTCTTCTTCTTTTATATTTGTTTCTTTATTTTCTTTTACAACTTCTACTTGTTGTATTTCTTTCTTAATTTCAACCTTCTTTTTAGGTTTATCTTCTTTTTTTATCTCAACTTTTTGAGGCTCCAAATCCAATAATTCTCCAAATATAGTCTCAAAAAAGCCTTTGTCTTTCTTTTCTTCAAATATGGGCTTTGTTTTCTGCTGATCACTTGTTTTGTTAGCCTTTGCAAAGACCTTCAAAATAAGGATAACTATAACTGTAACAATTAACAAAACATCCATAGCCTATCAAAACTGAGCGACAAAGTTATGCAAAAAACTAAAACGACCAAAATATTTTACACATATTTGCATCTATTTACTTTGATTTAATTTTTACAATATCTTTATCTTTTTTATTTTTCATCAACAAATAAGCAACAGGAGCAGAGATAAATAATGTAGAGAATGAACCCGAAACCGTTCCTATTGTTAGAGCAAAAGCAAAGCCTCTTAAAACATCTCCTCCAAAAACTAAAATTATGACTAAGGATATAAACACCGTACAAACCGTATTTATTGTCCTACTCAAAGTTTGATTCATTGATAAATTCATTATTTCTCCAAAATTCCTATTAGGATGCAGTTTCACATTCTCTCTAACACGGTCAAAAATAACCACAGTATCATTTATTGAGAACCCTACAATGGTTAGTATCGCTGCAACAAAACTCATATCAACATCCATGCTAAATGGCAAAACACCATTTAAAGCAGAGAACATTCCTATTGTGAAGAAGGCATCAAATGCCAAAGCTAAAAGACCTCCTAAACCATATTGCCAATTACTAAATCTTAATGCTATATAAATAAATATAGCAATTAGAGAAATAATAATCGCTATTATAGCAGAAGTTTTTATGTCATCAGCTATTGTTGGTCCAACAATTTCAGAACTTATTATTCCAAGTGGAGACTTTTGTGTTGATTGAAATTCAGCCAAAGTTACATTATCTTTATAGAATTGTTTTGTTCCATTATATAATTTGGCAATAACCTCTCTTTTTACATCATCATTATCCTCTTTAACCTTATAATCTGTTGTCACCTTAACTTGATAATTAGGTCCAAAAGTTTTAACCTCAGGAGCAGAACCAAATTCCTTTGTTAGGGATTCTCTAACTTCTGTAGCATTAACATCCTTATCAAATCTTATTACATAAGTACGTCCTCCCATAAAGTCTATACCGTAATCCAAACCTTTAAATGCTAAAAAGCCCGCTAATATAACAACAACAGCACCCATTATTATCAACTGCTTTTTTGCTCCTTCAACAAAATGGAAATTTGGAGTTTTATATGTAGAGAAACGATTTGAAAATTTAAGCATATTCTTTAACTTCTTGCTTGATGCCATTGCCTCTATAACTAAACGAGAAATAAAGACACTTGTACAGAAAGAAGTAATTATACCTATACATAATGTAACTGCAAATCCTAATACAGAACCTGCACCAAAGTAAGCTAAGATTATACCTGTTATCAATGTTGTAACATTACCATCTATAATGGCAGAATAAGAATGTTTGTATCCATCAGATATAGCCGTATTAATATTTTTGCCAATTTGCAATTCTTCTTTTATACGTTCATTAATGATAACGTTGGCATCAACAGCCATAGCAACAGTAAGAACAATCCCTGCTATACCCGACAAAGTTAGAACAGCACCTATTGAGGCAAATACTCCCAAAAGGAAGAATAAATTCACCAAAAGAGCAATACAAGCTGCCACACCAGAGACACTATAGAACAATATCATAAATAGACATACCGCAAGTAATGAAAATATAAATGAAATAAAGCCTGCCCTAATAGATTCTTCTCCTAAGGAAGGACCAACTATTGATTCTTGAACCACTCTTGCAGGAGCAGTAAGCTTTCCTGACTTTAAGACATTAGCTAAATCCTTCGCTTCTTCTATTGTGAAGTTTCCAGATATTTCAGAATTACCTCCACTTATTTCACTTCTAACAACAGGAGCAGAATATACAACACTATCTAAAACTATAGCTATGCAATTTCCTATATTAGATCCTGTTATCTTACCCCATTTTCTTGCAGCCTCAGCCTTCATTCTCATTGAAACAACAGGACGACCTTGCTGATCAAAGTCCTGACGAGCATCATCAATAACATCTCCATCCAATAAAGCTGTCTTTGCCTTATTGGTATATTGTATTACATATAATTCATATTCATTTGTCTTTTGAATAGGTTGAGCACTCCACAAGAAAGCAAGATCCGTAGGCAAATATTTAACAGCCTTTGATAATAGAATGTTTATCTCTTTTTGATTTCCTGCTGTTGCAGTTCCAACAACACTTTGTGCCAAATCACCTCTATTCAAACGAGTAAATAGATCTAATAAAGGTCTATTTATTTTTTTAGTTGTGTCCCTCTTTTCTTCCATCTCTGCCTTTTGCAAAGAATCACTCGCAGATGAAACTGCCAAAAACTCATCAGCAGCAACAATTGACTGAAACACCTTTGAAGCATCTCCCGCTAACCAAAATTCCAATTGAGCTGTTCCTTCCAATAAACGACTTATACGTTGTGGGTCAGAAACACCAGGAAGTTCTATAAGTATTCTTTCAGAAGATTCCAATTTTTGTATGCTCGGTTCAGCAACACCAAACTTATCTATACGTTTTGATAAGACTTGGAATGTGCGATTAAATGCATCGGTACATTCTTTTCTAATTGCAGATAAAACTTCTTGATTAGTTGAATTTGTTGTAATCCCACTTGCTTTCAATTTTACCCTGAAAAATGCTGAAAGATTAATCTTTTCTTTTTGCTCCAAGTCTTTTACAACCTCTTCAAAAGAAGAAAAGAAATTCTTACCATTAACTTTTTGAAGCTCTAACGCCTTATCAAATAACTTTAAAAATGCTGGATCCTTTGGATTTGTCGCTAAATTCTTAACAACATCAGCTGTGGAAACCTCCATCTTTACATTCATCCCTCCTTTTAGGTCAAGCCCCAAACCAAGTTCTCTTGATTTACACTCCTTATAAGTAAAAGGACGTATCCAAAGAAAATTATAAACAGGCTTATCAGATATGGAATCCAAATAATTTAACTCCATTTCACTGCCTATTGAATCTAAAATCTCTTGTTGCCTTAATTCATTTCCTCCTGCAAGACTTTTAGCCAAAGACTTAACATAGCTACTTTCACCATACTCCTTTGCCTGTCTTTCTACCTTCTTTGTAAAATAGGTAAATGACAATTGATACAAACACACCAAAGAAAAGATAATTACAATAATCCTTATCGCACCTCTGTTCTGCATATACTTAGATTTGTTTTTTATGTTTCACAAATATTTGAGCCTGCAAAGATAGAATAATATTTTATAACTCCCTAATATCCTACCTTTTTTTAACGTACCCCTTAAATTTAATAAGCATTACTTTGCAATTAATCAAACTTTTAAATAAAAAATAAATATTAAATATCACAACAAATAAATAAGGTAAAATCCTAATGGCAAAATTCGGGCATATTTACTCCCTTAGTTAAGCAAGAAGACAAATACGCCCTGCATTTTGCATTAGAAACCCCCAAAAACGACTACATATTTATTAAACCTCATCAACTTATACGGCTTTTTTTTGCAAAAAAAATTTGAGTAAAATTTATTCAATTTTTAATATGTTTTTCTTTTATGGAGAAAAAATATTTATAGAACAAAAAAAATATTTAGATTTGCATCTTTAAAAATTAAAAGAATAAAGAATATGACAGAAAAAATTACAAAGTTAATTAATGATGTGCCTTGGATAAGATGGACTGCTCTTATTCTAATTGCACTTATGATGTTCTTCGGATATATGTTTGTTGATGTAATGTCACCAATACAAAGTTTAATAGAAGGACAAAGAGGATGGACTCCTTCCGTTTTCGGAACTTATGCCAGTGCTGAATACATATTAAATGTATGCGGCTTTCTTATATTAGCAGGAATCATCCTTGACAAATCTGGTATTAGATTTACAGGAACATTATCTGCTTCATTGATGTTGATAGGAGCTTGTATTAAATTCGTTGGAATAAGTGAATGGTTCCAAACAACAGAATTTAACACTTGGTTAAACTCATGGTGGATAACAATGCCAGGGAGTGCAAAGATGGCATCCTTAGGTTTTATGATCTTTGGTTGCGGTTGCGAAATGGCAGGTATCACTGTGTCAAAAGCAATAGCAAAATGGTTTGAAGGAAAAGAAATGGCTTTGGCTATGGGATTAGAAATGGCTATAGCAAGAATAGGTGTTTTCTCTGTCTTTTCTATCTCTCCTTGGATTGCAAAAGAATTAGGTTCTGTCGTTGCTCCTGTTGCTTTCTGCACAGTATTATTATTAATAGGACTAATATTCTTTTTGGTTTTTTGTGTTATGGATAAAAAGTTGGACAAACAACTTGGAGAGAACCTTCACTTAGATCCAGAAGACCAATTCAAAGTTAGCGATGTTGGAAAAATACTTTCAAGTAGCACATTTTGGGTCGTTGCTCTTTTATGCGTCCTATACTATTCTGCAATATTCCCTTTCCAACGCTATGGTGCCAATATGCTACAATGTAATTTGGAAGGTATAGACCCACAAGATGCTTCCAACATATTTAGATGGTTCCCTATTGGTGCTGCAATAATAACTCCATTCCTCGGTTCTTTCTTAGATAATAAAGGAAAGGGAGCAACAATGCTTATATTCGGAGCACTACTTCTAATAATTTGCCATTTAGTATTCGCTTTCGTGCTTCCTATAACTCATAGCCACCTTATAGCATACACAACAATAGTTATTCTCGGTATTTCTTTTGCCCTTGTTCCCGCAGCTCTTTGGCCAAGTGTTCCAAAAATAATGGATGCACGCTATTTAGGAAGTGCATACTCCCTTATATTCTGGGTTCAAAACATCGGATTATGCTTTGTTCCTATGCTAATAGGAAAAGTATTAGAATCATCAAATGCAACAAACCCTGCTGTCATTGCTGCAAGAGAAAGTGGAGCAACATTTATTCCTTATAACTATACAGTGCCTTTGATAATCTTTGCCAGCTTTGGTGTCATTGCATTTTTAATTGCTCTCTACTTAAAGAAAATGGATAAGGATAAAAATCTTGGATTGGAATTACCTAATATCAAAAAATAGTAATTTTTTTTCATTAAATCATAAATTAAAAGTTGAAAGGGCGTTTTCTTTATAGGAAGACGCCCTTTTTTGTTTTCTATGCTTTTAAGTCATAAAAAAGGAATAATAAATCTCAAATACAAAGGAATAGAATAGAAGAGGCAAAAGAATCCAAATGTTAAAAAATGTTAAAATACTAAAAAATAAAAATAATCCATACAATATGTACGTTTGAAAAATCATATAACATAATCCTTCTTTAAGGATAACTGATAATGTCTAATTTTAAACTGCATTTATATGAAAACACAATTATTTTTTATCATCTCATTATTAATCTCTTTTTCATCATTTGCTCAAAAGGATTTTCAAAAAGACGAACAAATAAATATATGTAAAATAGAGAACTTAAAAATAGATAGCATATCTCATTCCTATATTGGCATATCTTGGCAAGAGAATGAGTGGAACTTCACAATAAAATACACCAAAGGCTCGGATATTAACTGGGATAGTGCCATTTCCTTGCAAACATCCAATAATTCCATATTAATTGAAGACCTTTTAGATAATGAAAACTACAAACTTTTCATCAAGGCTTATTGTTCAGAGGATGAATATGCTTTTTCCGACACAATAACCTTTACAACCCTTTGTAATAACTATGCAAACACTCTCCCCTATTATGAAAACTTCGACCTCTTATCCACAGGAAACACTCCTAATTGCTGGTTTAAAATTTCTTCCTCGTCAAGACCTTCAATTGACGGAGGAGAACACCATAGCGGAACAAAGTCTCTTGCCTTTGTTGCTGAAAATCAAGAAAACTCTTATGCAATAATGCCTCTTATTGATGAGGATATAACCCTATTAAAAATAAATTTCTTCGTCTTAGTTGAGAATTACTCCAAATCGGGAACACTAACACTTGGAATAATGTCAAATCCTTATGATACTTCATCATTTATTCCAATAACTCAAATACAACTAAATAGCAATTGGTCTTGGAAACCAATAGAGGTTTCTTTTTCTGATGTAGGTGCAACAAATAAAAACTATCATATAGCCTTCAAATATAATTCCAACTATACTTTATACTTTCTTTGGGTGGATGATATAGAGGTTTCCTACAACGAGAAGGCAACACTATTCACTTCTTTAATTGATAATAACTGGTTTAATGAGGCAAATTGGTCAAATTCCCTGCCCAACACAGAAAAAATTGCAATAATACCTTCAAACAAAAAGGTTATCATACCCAAAGATTCTGTGGCTAATGCCAAGAAAATCATAATTAAAGACAATTTTCTATATCCCAAAAGCGAGGTTTTGGCTTTGGGAGAGATAAATTCCTTAGAAAAAATAGATATTGAAGCATCATTTAAAGGATATAATGCTGATACCAACAATAATGGCTGGTATCTTTTTGGCGTTCCCATAAAGATTAATGATACTATACGGGAAGCTCTACCAAGTATATTTAACCCTAAAATTCAAAAAGACGACCTTTATTTGTGGAATGAACAAGATGATGTATGGGAAAACTTCCAAGTTTTGCAAAATAGAGAAGACTTTTTTGATAGTCAGCAAAGGGGTTATCTTTTAAGTTATCAGAACAATACAAAGATTCTTTTTAATGGAGACCTTCTTTCAGATAGCTCATACATTCTTTTAAATGATGCATCTATATCAAATCCTATAAATAAAAGGGGGTGGCATCTTTCCTATAACCCTTATCCATTTGCAATAAACATAAATCAGCTGACAAGAAACAATGTTTCCCTGCCTCAATTATTGGATAATGAGACTTCTAATTATAGAGCCTTACATATAGAAGATGCAATAATACCCCCTTTTTCAGGATTTATGGTTCAAGTGACAAACAATGAAAATAGTTTAGTTATAAATAAAAATCAATTAATTGACACCTTTAACTCCGATTCCTACTCTTTAAGAGGAGAAACCCAAGAAAGGGATAATCCATCAACAGAAGAAAACCAAATCATTTCATTGAATATCGCATCATCCATGGGAAAGGATAAGGCATATTTGATGTTTTTAGATGGAACATCTTTAAACTATGATGTGAAATTTGATAATAGGAAGTTAGAAGGGCTTTCCTTATCTCCTCAAATCAGCTTTTTAATAGATGGAGAGCCTTATTCTTTTAATGCAATACCACCTGTTGAAGATAGTATTCTTATTGATGTCTATATTGATATTAAAACTCCTGATAACTACACAATAAGCCTAAATAAAGGGTTTGAGGATTCTTTTTCTGAAATATCACTATACAATAAGATAACAAATCAAAAACAGATTAATTTCCTTGAAGATTCCATATATTCCTTCTTTTCTCCTATTTTTTCTGGTGATAAATTCCAGCTAAAAATTGTAAAAACCTCTCCTTTATTAGAAAATACAATTTCCTTACAAGAAAACTTTTTATTAAAGCAAGATAAAGACCTTATAACAATTGAAACTAATGCACAAATAAAAAATATGGAACTATTTAATATTAAAGGACAAAAAGTAAATTCTTCAATAAAACACAACACAATTAAAATCCCACAAAAAGGATGCTTCATTCTAAAAGTTCAAACAAAAAATAATAACTATAAAAGGAAGATAATCTATTTATAGATTATTATTTCCTTTATTCATTTGCTTTTTGCCTTTGTTTTCATCAAACTAAAAGATCACGATTTTTTAATTCATTATTCTCATTTAATAAGAGATTGAAAAAGAAAAGTTCAAGATATTCATTCGTTGCAAATATACCCTTTTGTAAGTTATTGTAATTTGCCCTAACTAAGGCATTGCGAAAATACCAAGAGTGCTTTGCAAAGGCATCATTATTAACATTAAATCCAAGATTACGAAGATATTTTATTGTAAAAACCGCCGTAGTGCGTGTATTTCCTTCACCAAATGGATGTATTTGCCATATATCGGATACAAATTTAGCAATATGTTTAATTGAATCTAACAACGTTATTTTCTTATAGTTGAATAGTGTCTCTTGATTAAAATCATAATCCAACGTTGAAAGAATATTTTTTGCCCCTGCATAGAGAACACTTTCTCCTTTTAGCACCCATTCTTTTTTACTAATATTATAATCCCTTATTTTGCCTGCATGATCAAATACACCTTCAAATAATTGTTTATGAATATTTATGTATTCCACAGGGGAAAAACTAAAAGTATTTTCTGACAATATTTCCGCAATACGAGTAGATACTTTGTCTGCCTCTTCTTGGCGATTTTCTGTATCTTTATGAAGAGTTTTTGATGTATAATAGCCATCAATCAATTTCTTTGCCTCTTCAATAGTAATATCACCTTCTATATGTTTGCGGGCAGTTTCAATTAAATATTCTGAAGGCTTTAATCCATCAACAGCTTGTAGCCCTATTGCCGTCTGCCATAAATATCCTTTTTCCTTATTAGGAGTTTCCTCTTGACGAATATATTTTTCAAAATCATCTATATGTATATCATTATCCATAAACTATTATCTTTTATTCAATATCTTTCAACCAATATAATATTTGGCAAATATAGCAATTATTATCCAAAAGAAATTAGATAACAAATTTACATTATTTACTTTAATTAATTTACTTTATAAATAATTTCTATTAAAAAGCCAATCAATACAAAGTGTCATCAAAATAATACCATTTTTAATGCTTCGTTTTAAGACATTATATACCAATTAATTCCAAATAAAAAATCCCTCAATTATTAAATTTCAAAGATTTTTTAACAATATTTCCCCCCTTTTTAGCCAAATTTTAACATTTCATCCTCATAAAAAACACAAAATTTGACGAATTTTTAACATTTCACTCAATTTTTCAATTTTACAACTCCAAAATTTGTTAAAATTTTGCCAAATTATTAATCAATTAATCCTCAATATAATCCAAGCAAATTTTAATTCATTTTTCCAGATTTTTAATTAAAAATACAAAAACCTTATTTTCCCAAAATAAAACGCTGTTTTAGTTTGCTAAAACGAAGAAATAATTTTCTAAAACCTCGTTTTATTTTCCTAAAACGAAGATTTAGTCAGAGATAATAAACTAATAATGAAGTGATTATCTTGCAATAAAAAATAAATATAAGTTATGGGAAAATTTCTATGTCTTTTGCCTTAAAAGCTCTTTGATTTCGGCAAAGGTACAAAAAAGATTTGATATATGCAAATGGCATTTTCCAATTTGGGAGGTTTGGACTTTTAACATTTGAAGGGAAAAATGTTAAAAATTTTTTTTAATGCAAAAATTAATAATTATAAAATTGATTTTTCTGAAACTAAGAAATAGTTTAAGTAAAATAAAATAACATCAAAACATAATTACACATTAATAAATGCATAATAAAATATATTATTTTGTTAAAAAATTTTAACTTTGCAGAGTAAAAATTTAAACTTTTATTAATAAGTTATGCCTCTTTTAAAACATAAAAACCATAACAAAAAACGACATTACAATCATAAACACCTCAATATTAGCATTGTAGGGGGGGGGTACGCTTCAAGATTTAATTAACAATCAATTAGATTTTTATAAAAAGTATAACGACAATAGCTTCTTGCTTTTCGGCAAGAAGCTATTGTCGTTTATGCAATGTGATAAGTAATTTTAAAAGTATATTGTAGAATATAATAAAAAATAGGTTAAATATGACTTCTTGTATTAAATTAATGGATTTTATAAAGAAAAGTTGTGAAGAGAGAATAATCAATAATAGAATAGAAATAAACAATAATGTTATTGAATTTTTACCACAAGAGAATAAATTTAAAATCAACTCTCAATTATTAGGTAATGACCATAATAGAATTTTTGATTTAAGTAAATTAGAAAATCATTCAGTAGTTATGTTATTGTTAGAGTTGTTTAGTAAAGGTTATTCCTCTAACAATATCTATTTAGAAAAAGGATGAGCATCAGGCAGACAACAAGTTTATTTAGATGTAATGATTAAAAATCCAAACAATAATGATATTATAATGTTTGAAGTTAAAACAAAGGATGAATTTTATAAAAATTATTCTATCTCTGAAAAGAAAACAAAAATAAATCAACTTATATCTTATGCAATGTATGAACAGAATACAAAAATTGCTTCGTTTTTTACTTATGATTTTGACAACAACACACCTTTATTTAACAACATATTTTGTGATGAGATAAGAGTAAATGCTACAAATTCAGATGATTTTTATGATAGATGGAACAAAGTTTTTTTACATAATAATTTTATACAAGAAAATCCAGTTTTTAACATATTTCGTCCAATCAAAAAGAAAGACAATTTAAAACCAATACAACAAGGAGAAGAAAAGATTTTATTTAAACAATTTCTTACAGTACTGAGGTTAAACTCTATTAGTGATAAACCATATGCTTTTATGAAAATGATAAACTTATTTTTATGTAAAATAGCAGATGAAATAACAGAAGATACAGAATATCAAATTGTAGATACCACTAACAACACTCATGATGTAAAAGGTTTAAAATTTCAATTTGTGGATGGTTTAGATACACCAGAATCATTTATGAAAAGATTAAATGAATTGTATAAGATAGGGATGCTTAAATACTTAAATAAGGACATAATAGAATATACAGATAGCGATTTAACAAAAATATTAAATGACAGTAAAACAAATCAAATAATGAATGTTTTTGATGATTTAAGATTAAAAAGAGAACATAATTTCGCTTTTATTGAAGTTTATGATAATAACACATTTTTAGAGAATTTTTTCGTAGTAAAAGATATTGTAAGATTGTTAGAGAATTACCAATTCAAATATAAAACAAGATATCAATTTTTAGGTGATTTTTTTGAAAATTTATTAAACACATCATTAAAACAAGAAGCAGGACAATTTTTTACACCAATTCCAATAGTTGATTATATGGTAAAATCATTATCAATAGAAAACTTTATAGATTATAAAATAAAGCAAAATGAGGAAGATTTTTTGCCAAATATAATAGATTATGCTTGTGGTGCAGGTCATTTTCTTATAAGTGTAATGTGTGAAATACAAGATATTTTGAAAAATAAAAACATAAGTAATTTTAAAACCACTAAACAAAAAGAAAATTATAAACAATTTACAGAATCAGAATTTTCTTGGGTAGCAGATGATAAGATAATGGGAATAGAAAAAGATTATAGATTATCAAAAACAACAAAAATTGCTTCATTTTTAAATGGTGATGGTAAAGCTACAATAATAAGTGGTGATGGTATAAATAAGTTTTCGGCAAAAGAATATCAAAATACAATTTTATTTTCTAATTCTAATAAGATTGAGAAGTTTGATTATGTTATATCTAATCCGCCTTATTCAGTAGATGGTTTTATGCAAGCATTTAGAAAAAACGAAATAGATAAAAATTCAAATGATTTTTCTTTATTAACAACAGAATTAAATGATAAAGATTCTACTATTGAAATATATTTTGTTGAAAGAGCATGGCAATTATTAAAAGAAAAAGGTTATGCTGTTTTAGTATTACCTCAATCTATTCTTTCACAAGATAAATATGTTAAATTAAGAGAGTTTATTTTTAAGCATTTTATTATAAAATCTATGCTTTTAACAGCCGATATTACTTTTTCAGGAACAACCACATCTCCTGTGATTTTATTTTTACAAAAGCAAAAAGTCAATAACTTAGATTATGATGTTTTAATAAATATGTCTCCCAAATATTTAACTCCAACAGCAAGTAAATTAAAAAGAATAGAAGAAAATTTTTTAGGTTATTCTTTTTCAGAGAGTAGAGGTAAGAATTGTGGTACGACTATAAAAAATAATTCTATTATAATAAATATTATAACACCGAATACTAAACAATTTTTAGAAAACAATACGATATCAACACCAACAGAATATTCTAAAATTGTGAAACTAAAAGATATTATACTAAATAAAACAAATGATTATGCAGGAAACATTTATCCTAAATACGAAATACAAAACAATAAAAAAGCATTAAATCAATATTGTAAAATAAATGAATACACAGAAGAATATTTTACACAAAAAAATATTACATTACCTACCACATACATTGAAATAGGTGAAATGGAAACACAAATACCAAATAAACATAAGAAGACAAAAAGATTTTGTTTAAAAGGTGATATTCTTATATCTTCATTAACCCCAACATCAAAAAAGATAGTTATTGCAAAAGATAATTTTATGTTATCAACTGCTATATTTGTATTATCTGATTTTGAAAGTGATATTGTAAGAGATGAAGTATTAAACAAATTAAAATTGCCAGAAAATTTAAAACAAATGAACTCTATGTTAGATGGATTTAAAATCACTTATGCTAAAATTAGTGATAAGAACTTATTTAATAATGTTATGATTTAAGCAAAACATACTTTTTAAAACCTTTATGATAAAAATTTACATGATTTAAGTGATAAAGTTTATCAGTTGAAAAATCAAATTTTAATTGCTTTAATCTTACATTGTTTAAAATTTTGTATGATTTTTCACCATCAATTATAATAATAGAATTATCTATTATTATAGGTTAAAGCTGCGATTATTTTATATAATATTTGTAAAGCGTTATGAAACAAAATAAAATCATAAAAAGCGAATAGTTCAAGATACTTTTAAAATTGATTTATAAAAAGGATATTCTTTAAAACATAATGCAATATTCCTTCTGTAAGGTGGTATATATTTGATGATAAAAGGCAATAGATGTTTTGTTTATCTTTTTTGTAATTATTTATTAAGTTATTCTATTTATAGCAGAACGCTTATATTTTCTTAATGAAACTTATGTTTATATAGAATATCTTAGTCCTGCCAGAATATCTGTAACTTCTCAATGACCTGCTTAACAGTTATAAGAACAGCTATCTTTATGGCTAATTACACTAATTTGATTGTATTTGCATAATATTCTAACCTATCATACGCTCTACTGATATATTCAGGTTTGAATAAATTTCGTTTTCTATTAGACCAATTTTGAACAGCTATCGTTGCATCCTCCTTACTGATGCCTTGATTTTCTTTACGAACATAATCAACTGATGCCAATATCTCCAATGCTAACGTAGATTGAAACCCTGCAATAAGTTTCAGTAAGTTTTTTACACGGCGTTGCTTTTCATCATTCATTTTGTGAACATATTGACTGACTTCCGACAGCTTATCGTATCTCAATTCAATTGGCTCAAAAGCTTTATTTATCATCTGCTCCGTGCCACGAATATACTTGCCATTAAGGGAATGAATCATATAGCCTACTCCTGGTGAATATGGACCATATTTTTCTGCTGAAAATTTCAATTTACTAAACTCCGACTCGCCGAGTCGCTGATAGAAATAAGCCAATTTGTTTGCCACGAATATACTGGCTGTTTCGTCAAGAGACTCATAATAGTACATAGCATACATAAGCATAGCCCTTGCATCGGTCAATTTAACTTCACGGTTATTCTCCTGCTTAATAAGAATATCTTTAATTGCGGCGTTAGGTTCATATACAATAATATTAACATAGTTGAGTG
The DNA here is from genome assembly GCA_031262295.1 of Bacteroidales bacterium. GTDB lineage: Bacteria > Bacteroidota > Bacteroidia > Bacteroidales > P3 > UBA10566. The sequence continues at coordinate 37,927 of JAISIA010000031.1, forward strand.
GAGAAAGATATTTTTCTATCAATGCTTTTACGTCATTCCAATTGAGACCTCCATTTCCGCAGCCGAGCGGCGGAAGAGCTATGCTTTTAATATTATGTTTTTTGATTATTTCAACCAATGATTTTAATCCATCTTCAACATATTCTATTTTGGATTTATGTTTCCAGTCTTTCTTTGTTGGAAAATTGATGATGATTTTTTTATCCCCTATCATAGGTTTTTCTTCAAAGACAAACATATTACCAATAGTGATTTGATTGGATTTACAAGCGGCGTTGTATGCGGCAAAATTGTTGGGATATTGCTCCTTAAATTGCAATGCAATTCCCTTACCCATCACTCCAACGGTATTGACGGTATTGACTAATGCTTCTGTTTTAGCAGAAAGCATATCTCCTATTACATACTTTATCATTGTTAATAATATAATTGTTTTTTTGTATCTACCTTAACTGGTATATTCAATTTTAATTGCTGAACTATCTTTTCAAGTTGTTCTTTCCGTTGCTTGTTAAAAACAACAAGTACTTTAATACAACTAATCGACACATAATCCTTTATTAAAAACTCTGCCTGTTTTCTACGCATTCTATCAAAATCCTCATCAGTATTATTCCACATCTGTGCCATAACTATTTCCCAATCTATCTTATCCAAATCATCCACCAAATTATAAAAATTGGTAATGGAATTTTTTGCGTGTCCATCGGTAAAGCACCATCTATTGGAACAATCGTTAACAATATTTTCAATAGAACAAACGATAAAAACTATATCTGCTTGATTTATTTTGATAATACCTCTGTGTCCTGTCTTCATATTGAGAAGCATTGGTGAATGTCCTCCAAAATAGAACGGAATATAATCACCAAGATTGCCTCCCGGTGGAATCTTAACTTCAAATGTATTTCTTTGAGGAATTAAGATAGGATCTCCAATAGCAATGTAATTAGGATCTGCCAGTTTGTGATTTTGCGCACATATACCCTTTTGAAGCAAATATTCCATATTATTGAAATGAACCATTCTAAAAATTGGTTTTTGTAAATAATCTACTGGCATAAGATAAGGACTATAAAACTAATTTTTTTGTATTGACTTTTAAAATAAAACCAAAGTTTTTATTTAAGGCTTTATTCTACAAATCTGTCGCAAAGATAATAAAATTAATTTTAGCATACAAAAGATTGTTTAAATGCAGTATATATTTTTTGACCAATTATGGTTAATTTATTTTTATCGGACAATGATGATAAATTATTAAAACTTGCAAATTTTGCAAGTTTTAATAATTTTATGGTATCTTTGCAATATGGAAAAAAAGTTAATAGAAAGAAAGGAATATCTTGATAAACTATTTTCATATAAAGATAAAGATATTATCAAAGTGGTGACAGGCTTACGGCGGTCGGGCAAATCCACGCTATTGGAATTGTTTAGAAATAGTTTGTTGGAAAATGGCGTAAGGATAGAACAAATGCAGATATATGATTTTGAATTACCCGAAAACTATCTAAATAAATCGTGGGAAACACTCTATTTTGAAATAAAATCAAAATTGATAGCAGACAAACCTAACTATATTTTCCTTGATGAAGTTCAGAATATCACAGATTTTGAAAAAATGGTTGATGGACTTTTCGCAAGTAAAAATGTAGATATTTATATCACAGGCTCAAATGCAAATCTATTGTCAAGCGACATAGCTACTTTGTTAAGCGGTAGATATATTGAAATATCAATTTTACCTTTTTCTTATGCAGAATATTTAGAAGTTAGAGGCATTGATACAACTAACAAGTATCTAAATTATGAAGCATTGTTTTATGATTATGTGAACGAGACTTCATTGCCCAAAGGCATAGAATTACGAGAGGAAGGTTTTGATAAAATCTATGAATACCTTGAATCGCTATATGCTACAATTATAGAAAAAGACATAACTCAGCGTTACAAAATTTATGATAAACGAGCCTTTGGTAATGTTGCAAAATTTGTAGCTGCCAATATTGGAAATCAAATTTCACCCAATAGTATTGCAAAAGCATTGAAGGTAGATAATCAAAGCATTCACAACACTACTGTTGAAAAATATATTGAATATTTAATCAAAAGTTTTGTATTTTATTGTGTTCATCGTTTTGATATTAAAGGGAAAAAACAGCTTGCATCATTGGAAAAATATTATCTTGTTGATATGGGTTTGTTGAATGTGTTGGTTGGACGAGATAGAACAGCAGACAGAGGACATATTTTAGAAAATGTTGTATATCTTGAACTATTACGGCGTGGTTATAAAATTTGGACAGGCTCACTTCGCAATGGTGAAATTGATTTCATAGTTAAAAATCGCAATGACGAAATAGAGTATTATCAAGTTTCTTGGAGAATTTCAAGTTTAGAGACCGAAGAGCGAGAATTTTTGCCATTGGAAACGATTAAAGACAATTATCCAAAATTTTTGCTTTCAACCGAAAATTTTCCACAAAATAGAGCAGGAATCATTCATATAAATGTATTTGAGTGGTTATTGAAAAAATAGTTTTAGAACAAATTATGAATATGAAAAAATATATTTTTATAATAATTGCAATTTTACCTATTTTGTTAAATGGACAAGATAGTATTGAAAATAAAAATTACATTCCTCGTCAATATAAGATTCGTAGTTTTATGGATACTTCCAATGTAGTTTTTCAAGATATATATAACCTTTGGCAAAACTATCAGGCAGAACGCAATTTAAATTTTCAAAAAAAAGAAAAAACTGATTTTAGCAAATATTGGCATAAAGATGAGTTAGAAAAGTATGGAGATAATTGTGATTTATATTCCATTTATGCTTTCAATTATTATACCTACCAAAATAAAGAATTATTTATTGGAATAAATAAACGTAATGATACATTATATGAATTGCAAAGTGTCTATTATATGGATTATGATGGATTTGATCTTACATCCATTATAACTGTACCAGTAATAAAAATTGCTGATAATGAATATAGGTTATATAATAAATTTTCACTTAATAGAAACGCTTTAAAAACTTATAAAAAGGATTTTATTACTTATTTTTTTCCTGAGAATTATAATCTTGATAAGGATGCTATAAATGAAACTATCAAAAAGGTAAAAGAAATTTATCAGGACTTAGGCATAAATAAGATAAAGCCTATTACATATTATATTGATTTTTATTTAACAGATATCGTTAATAGATTGGGATTACAGGTTTATTTAGAAGATTTTGTTGATATAGAAGGACACAATAAAAATGGTAAAACCATTATCTTTCCACGTCTCTTGATATATACAAGTGATGGTGAAAAGAATGTTCATGAATTTTTGCATATATTATTAGATGATTTACGAGATGAGGATGATACCTATACTAATTTTTTGGATGAAGGTTTTTGTTCTTTTTTTGGAGATCATCAAGGTAGTCCCTATAAAGAAAATATAAAAATGCTTAAAGAGTTTTTAAACGATAATAATCAAATAGATCTTAGTGTTGATTTAACTAATGCTTATAAAATAGATGGTAAGTTTTATTCTGTAATTGATAAGGAAGAGAATATTCAAAGAAGCTGGATGGTAGATAGAGAAAAATCAATAAACTATTCATATATTTTAGCTGCGGTAATCTATGATATTGCTTTTAGAAATGGAGGCTATGATAAAGTAAAGCAAATAGCATTAGATAAAAGACCTAATGATAAAATTTATGATATAATAAAGGATCATTTATCAATAGAAAGAAAGGATGTAAATTCTTTTATTAGAAATTTTATAAATTCAAATTATTAATTTTATCAGTGGAGCAATAGAGTTTAGATATAATAAGTCAAAAGTAAAATTAATATTGGCTCACTCTATAATTAATCATTGAATTTTGAATTTATATCATACATAAATATTAATTAGAGACAATAAAAAAAAGAGTCGCAACAAGATGATAATCTTATGCGACTCTCTTTATAGTTATTGGCGGCGTCCTACTTTCCCACATCGGTTAATGCAGTATCATCGGCGAAGAAGGGCTTAACGACTCTGTTCGGAATGGTAAGAGGTGAAC
>JAISIA010000045.1 GCA_031262295.1 Bacteroidales bacterium
TGTTACGGGATAATTGTCTCCTTTAAGGTACGATGGATTAGTATCCATAACACTTTCATATTGTGCTTGTGTTATTTCATATTTGCTAATTTTAAAACTACTAAGAGTAACACTATGAGCTGGAATTTCATCACTATTACATTCTTCCCCTTGCTCAGAAGTACATCCCATTATAAAAGTGCCACCTTCTACTTGTATCATAACTGGTTCTTCTATCTGCAAACTATCGGGAGTGTTAGGGTTAGTATTATCAGGAATAGTTGTATCAGAAGTATTATTATTACTACCTCCTGTTGTCTCATCCTCACTACAACCATAAATACTAATGATTGATAATACAATCATTCCAATAAAAAATGTCTTTAAAATGTTTTTCATAGTGTCATCATTAATTTTTTAGGCAACAAAACGAATTTAAGATTTTTCTAAGAATATAAAAATTGTGTCACCTTTATCAATTTTTATATTCTTAACTAAAAGTTTAAACATTTTGCAAAGGCAAAAGTAAAATACTTTTTTAATACAAGCAAATATTTTTTAGATAAATGTGATTTTAGAATTATTTTTTTCTCACTTTTTCATCATTTTTTCCTCAAATCTCCTCCAAATTGAGAGGGATTTTCCAGAAAATTCCTTTTGAAAACACCATAAAAAAGCAAGAAAAACACAATAAAAAACATTAATTTTAGCCTAAAAAAAGAAAAAATACAGCATTTTTTCATTTTTTTAGGCATTTTCTAATGCCATTTCCTTGCCGTATTTCCGCCCAAGGGTAAGGCAAGGAGGAAAAGAACGCATAGAATTGGCATTATAACTTGCTGATAATGCACAGAACCTCTTTGTCAATGAGAGGATTATATCCTTTAAAAATTGAAAAAATTCCTTTCCCGTTTTGAATAATTTAATAGGGATAAAGGGGTTAAATTAATGGTTTTTTAATCACTTTTTATAATTCAAAAAAAGCGTAAAAACGTTTAATTCAAAAAATATTTAACATTTTTTTCGTCAAATGTTAAAATTGGGATTTTAACATTTTTGTAATATTTTTTTTTATACATTTGTCGCCGTAATATATTTTTTAATTCTTGAAATGAAAAAAGACATTAGTAACCTTTAAATAATATATGATATGAACAGATTTGTACTTCTTTTTGCTTTCTTGTTCTTTTTTGGAACAGGATATTCGTATTCTCAAACTTCCTTAGATAGTTTATTAACTAAGCCGAAGATATGGTTGTCTTTTGAAAAGGATTCTTTTTCTGGGGTTAAACTTTCAGATAAATCTTTTCCTGATAAAGTTATTCCCAATATTGACACTAATGATTTATCTAATACTAACTTTAATCCGAGTTTATCAATAAGAGATAATAATCCTATAAATATAACTTATGATAGTTTGCAATTGGATAGTATAGTAACAATTATTACTGCTTATCAAACAGAGGATGATAATATTGTTGGACTTTGGGAAATCACTTGTGATACTAATACACTTTTGTGGTTAAATAGTCAAAATGCTTCTTATAAGGATTTGTCAATACGCTATCGCAAAACCAATGAAAAAGGTGTTATTGTTAATACAACACAATTTACCTTTCCCACTTCGGATAGTCTTTCTACAAATTTAAATAACATCTTAACAATAGGCAAAGCTAAAGATGACTTTGGGGAGAAAAACTTTTGTGAATATATTTATATAAAAGGCATATTGACAACAAAAGAACAACAACGTTGGGAAAGTTACCTTGCAATAAAGTATGGAGCATTGCTACATAACATATATGTAAATAGTGATAACGATACTCTTTGGGATACAAATCTTGATAGCCTTTATAGTTTTGGCATTGCTGCAATAGGAAGAGATGATGCCTTTCCTTTATATCAAAGAAAAAGTAAGATTAATAATGATAAACTTTCTTTAGAGTTCATAAACGATATATCAAATAAAGAATATTTATTTTTAGGTAAAGATGATAAGGAAGATTACATATCAGATAATGTATTTTATATAGATACTATGCTTTATCATACCATTGATACGAAATATAAGTTAAAGCCGATATTTAAAAACAATAATCATTTAGTTAAACTGACATATAAATATCCTATATTTTTAAATCCTGATAATATAAGATTATTAATAGATACAATCAATTTGGACTTCCCCAACTTTTCAAATGTTCTTTACTTGCCAAGTTCTATAAATGATAGTACAATAACCTTTGATATCTCTGTTACTAATAATACTCCTTATTATTTCCAGATAGCTTTTTGTGGGGATATTATTATAAATAATGAAAAGGAAAAAATCATTTCAGATAAAGATGATAATTTCAATAGTAAAGATAATAATTCAGATGATATACAAATTACTCTAACACCTAATCCAAGTAATGGAGCATTTCATTTACAAGTTAAGCAGAAAGATGCTACTATGATAGATGTATTCATTACAGATTCTCATGGAAGAACAATTTCTACTCATAGAAGTAATTCTCCAACTAATGACTACCATTTAAGAGATAAAATAGACAATGAAGGAGTTTATTTTATCAATATTCAAACACCAAAAGAAAAGAAAACTCATAAGTTAATTATTAGTAAATAAGGTATTTTTTATATAGATTAATTATAATTAAGAATATAAAAAAAATATATATAACAAAAAAAACAAAATAAAATAATAACAAAAAATATAAATAATATATGTAAATAATTTAAAAGAAAATAAATTTTATTGTAAAACTACACCTAAATTATTATGCTATGAAAAAGACTATTAGCTTTCTTAGGATAGTTGTAATACCATTATTAACTATTCCTACTTTTATTAGCTGTAATAAGAATGATTTATCAAAAAATCATCAGCTAATTAATAACAATGAAACCCTAATTTTAGATGCGAAAGAACAAAAAGCATCTCCATTAGGCAATACTAAATTATTAATAAATAATGATAGTATTGAGAAGTTAATAAATAATAAGAGCAACAACACTCCTATTAAACAGAGTAAAGTAATTGATAATTGTGAATTACTTGAAAAGAAGGTTGTCAGCAATAAGGAATGCACTGAGATTTCATCAGGGGACATATCTCTTATAATAGATAGTGGTGCGGTAAAGGAAGATGTTGTTATAAGTATTAGTGCTTTAAAAGAAACAACATTGCCATACGTTCCCGATTATATGAATAACCTTACAAAGCAAGAGAAGGGATATAGACTTTTGCCCGATGGACAAAAGTTTGAAAAAGATATTACCTTAGCTATAAGTTATGATACTTCACAAATACCTTATGGATATTCTCCTGAGGATATTTATACTTTTTTCTATAATGAGCTTACAGGAATATGGGAGCAAATAGAAAGAGATAGTGTTGATGAAGAAAGACAAATAGTTTATTCAAGAACGAATCACTTTACAGATTATATTAATGGAATATTAAAAACACCTGAGACATCGGATGCTTTGGCATATACGCCAACGAGTATAAAGGATTTGCAGGCAGCCAATCCTTTGGAGGGGATAACGATGATTTCACCGCCTGAGGCGAATAATAAGGGGACAGCAAACCTATCTTACCCTATAACAATACCACAAGGAAGAAGAGGCATGCAACCGAATTTGAATATTACATATAATAGTTCAGGAGGAAGTAGTTGGTTGGGCTTGGGATGGGACTTATCCATATCAAGCATAAGTGTTGAAACCCGCTGGGGTGTTCCATTATATGACCCGCAAAAAGAAAGTGAAACTTATCTTTTGGATGGGGAGACGTTGGTAACGGGTGAATTTGATGATGAAGGCAAATTGAATTTAAATAAGCCAACTTACCAAACAGAATTTAAAAATAGATCTGGAAATTTAAAACAATTTTATCCGAGAGTAGAAGGAGCATTTCGTCAAATATTGCGTCATGGTACTAATCCGAATAATTATTGGTGGGAGATTATAGATAAAGACGGAACGAGATATTTTTATGGAAGTGTAAGTGGAAGTGGTTTTGATGGAAGTCGAAATAGTATTTTGTATAGTTCAGATACTAAGAAAAACATAGCAAAATGGTATCTTACAAAAGTTATAGATACTTATGGTAATACAATAGAGTATAAATATCAATTGAAATATGATGCTACAAAAAGTTATGGACAGCAATTAAGTTTATCTAATATAAATTATACAGGTAAAGGGTACGATGTATTAGGATATGGAGAAATTGAAAAAGGTAAGTATGATATACATTTTGTATTAGATAATAAAATTAGACCTGATTTAACTTCTTCTGGTCGTTATGGCTTCAAAGAGGTTAATGCTTATTTGTTGGATAGAATAGAGGTAAAATATAATGATACAGTAATAAAAGAATATTTTATGGGGTATAAGCAAGGAGCTTTTGAAAAAACCCTTCTTTGTAATATTATAGAAATATATAATGATTCTGCAAAACATCAACGTGTAAATTATGCTAATATAGGAAATAATGACGATGCTTATCGTAATAATAATAGTGATAATGTTCCTATTACTGATAGAAATGGATATTGGTATAATTATACTCTTGAACATTGCAAAGAATGTTTTAATACAATTAATGGAGTTGAAAAATGGAATCATAATTATTGGAATGGACAAATTTGGCAGTGGAGTGATTCAACAGATTGGGATGTGGAATGTTTAGTTAAATGTCTTACTGATGGAGGTCATAATAATGGTTCTGGTGGTAGTGGTGAAGGAGGAGGTGATAATGATAGTGTCACTTTTTCAGAATATGATTTATATGAAGAAATCTTTAAAATGAATCCATTTGCAAGATGCAATTATGAAGATTATATAGAAGATACAGCATTTATTTTTCTTACACATCGTTTTGATTATCATAATTTACCTGAGGAATTATATGGAGAACCTACTTATATTGGCGGTAGTATTTCCAAAGATGATGCTAAGATAAATATTTTAGGCAAAAATATTGGACTTGGAAATTTGGGAGGCTCAAAAACAGAAGGGTGGAATATAGGAGGAGGAATATCCTTAGGAGTTGGATATAATATTATATTGAAAAGTCTTTCAGCTGGTGGTAACTATGACCGTACTAACAAAGATAATAGTGAAGGATTTGTTGCTTTTGTAGATATGAATGGAGATGGTTATCCTGATAAATTATATAAGGGTAATGATGGAAACCTATATTATTGTCCATTAATAATGAATGAATATGGTTTTTATTTTGATAACCCTATACAAATATTAGGACCAAAAGCCTTCAATCAATCTTCAAGCAAATCTAATAATTGGGGAGCAGAAGGCTCTGCTGAAGTTGTTGGAATAGGAGGTAATTTTGGATATACTTGGACAGACACAAGAACTTCAACGAATATTTATTTATCGGATGTAAATGCAGACGGATTGCCTGATATAGTTAATAATGGATTGGTTTATATAAATCATCTTGAAGAGGGAGGTAATTATTTTAGTCTAATAACACCAGGAGAGACTTTATTAGTTGGAGGCACTTGTTTTGGCGATACAATATATGCAGATGAAGAGCCAATAGGAGTTGATCCTACAATTTTTGATTCACAAACATTAATAATTTCACGAATAGTTGAATGTGATAGTTCAAATAGAAGTCATTGGGATTATATACAAAAATGTCCAGATGATAATTCTTCACCTTGTTTATGTGAAGTATTTGATACTATTCATTATGTTTTTCCTAAGATTTATGAGCCACAAATTGATCTTGTGCGTAGCTGGACTGCTCCATATACAGGAACAATAGAAATAGAAAGTATTGCTGAATTGACAGATAATGTATTTTCATTTGATGTGCTTTTAAATGATGATATATATAATCCAGACTATCTAACATTAAACAATATTCGTAAGATGAATAATGTTTTTGATGGTGTTACTTTAAGCATACAAAAGAAAGATGATAATTTTCTTTTAGTTTCAAAAATACTTAATCCCGATACTGTTGAACAAGAACTTGATTGTTCAGTAAATGTTAATGCAGGAGATATGATATTTTTCAGAATGCAATCAAATAATAGTAGTAAGTATGATAAGGTTGTTTGGAATCCTAATATACGTTATACAAGTGTTGATGTAGGAAATGGAGAATCATATTATTTAGGTTCTATTGATGCAAATAGAAAAAAAATATTTAACTTCAACTATAAAGATGATTTTATATTAAGTGAAGAACAAAAAATGATAATGCCTATTAAAGGGACATTAAAAGTGGAATATGAAGTAAATATAGAAAATCCTTTAACAGAGCCGATGATTTTAAAAACAATAGATAGTACAACAACATTGTCTTATACTTCGGAATATTTTGATTATGGAACATACGGTGATGATTATTATTTTTCTTATACATATACATTAGATTCTGGTGACTATGTAAAATCAGAAATTGAATGTCCTGGACAATTAAATTGGTCGGATATAGACATAAATGTCAAAATGTACATTGAAAGTACAACCGACACAAATTACGCAGATGGAATAATAGATGTTTTAAGTAGTCCCGGTGATACTATCTATAAATTGACATACTACCCTGCAATAAACAAAAATATATACCAATATATGAAGATTCCTTCTGTTGCATGGCAGCCAGACTCTACTTTTTATGCTCAATTAAAACCTGCATTATCTCTATCAAATAATGCATCTGGAAATATAAAAATGGTCATAAAAGATGGTTGGGGCAATTTTATTGATAGTACGAGTTACAATGTTGTTAATGGAACAATCTCTTCCAATTATAATGCATTGACATTATATGCCGAAAGTAACTATAAATATTATATAGACTATTATACTAAGGATACTAATTTATCAAGAGCTATAACAAATGTAAGAACACGAATAATAAATCAAAATAATAAAACAATTCAATCTGGATTATATGCAAACTATGATTCTTCTTATATGAAATATGGTAGTCAATATAGAGGTTGGGGACAATTTGGATATAAGGCAAATGATGTCAGTATTCCATATATTCAATCAAATTTACTACATCTTAGTGATATATATCAAATGGATGCTAACAATTTTAGTTTGGATACTAATTCTATTAATAGTTATTTTGAGGCAGAGGAAACAAATAATAGTACTTATGATTTAAGTAATGACGGCGATGATATAGACTATGAAGATAATTTGGGATATAATCCAGAGGAAGAATTATCAATAGCCAATACTACAATATATAATCCATTAAAAGATAATTTTTTTATTATGCTTCCTGATTTTGAAAATAAATGTTATAAAGCATACGGAGACATTTATATAAATAAAGATACTCTTTCATTGGAAGGTCTCAATTCAGAACTAAATGTGGAATTATTTCCTGAAGATATGGAGAGAGAGTTTTCTGTCTCTTCTCCTGAAAATCCTATACCAATTACTAAGCCCGGCACTATATTAACAGCAGTTAATAAATCATCTATGAATAGAGGTAAAGGCAGCACTTGGGGAGCATCATTATTGGGAATTGTATCGGCTGGTCGTAGTTCAAATCATGGAGAAATAACATTATTATCTGATTTTATGGATATGAATGGAGATAGATATCCTGATGCTGTTTCAGAAGTACAGATACAACTAAGTAAGCCACAAGGAGGGTTAAGTACAAGGAAGGTAAATTATAGACTTGGAATAGATAAAAGTAAATATAATTCAAGTGGAAATACTTTTGGATGTTCTTTCCTTAAAGCTGGAAAAATGCTTGGTATGAATCCAAAAATATCAAAAATATTTTTAAACGGAAATGATGGTCTTGGAGGGTCAATATCCACAAGCAAGAATAGTACTTCATTAAGTTTTGTGGATATTAATGGAGATGGATTGCCTGATAAAGTAAATTATTCTGGTAAAATTTCATTGAATTATGGAAATGGTTTTGGAAATGTGGAACGTTGGAATATGAGTCAATTTAGGGAAAGTGGTAGCACATCATACGGATTGAATGCTTCATTAGGAGACATCCCTATCTTAAGTATTTTAGGTAAAGTAACAAATAAAGTAAACACTAGTTTAGCTCTGGGATTAGGAGGCTCTAAGAATGAGAATAATTCTTCATATATGCTATTAGATATAAATGGTGATGGATTGCAAGATCTTGTTTCAGCAGAATGGGTAAGATTTAATAAAGGTAATGGGTTTTCTGATTATTACTTAGATTTAGGATTAGGACAAGGGCTTGATAAAGGTGTTGGATATAGTGTTAATGGAACAGGTGCTATAACCTTTGGATTTACCTTTGGATTTCTTCCTGTAAAAACAAATTTTAATCCAAAAGTAGGAGGATTCTATGGATATAATGAAACAAATACACAAATGGTAGATATAAATAATGACGGATATTTAGACTTTGTTGTAGATAGTGGAGATGATGGATTACTTGTTAGATATTCCAATATAGGGAAAACAAATATGCTAAAAAGCGTTGAGAATACAACTAACTATGCTATTATAATTGATTATGATTTATCCAAGCCAAGTACGTATGAAAACCCATCAAGAAGTTGGGATATGTCTTCTTTAAAAATTTATGATGGATTTTCTGGGGATGGTTCTGATACAATGAGTATGACATTTGAGTATGGCAATAAAAAATATAATAGAGTAAGTAGAGAAGATTATGGTTATGATATTGTAACAACAAAAGAATACAATAATTCATCTGTTTATAGAATAAAAAAAGAAGAATATCATAACGATAACTACAAACTTGCCAATTTGAAGAAAAAGGAAACAATATTAAATGGCAATAATGTAAAGTATCAAGAAACTATTACTAATTATGGAAATTATGAAATTTCAACAGGAGAAAAAGTGCAAGATAATATGGCTCATTGCTTCGGCTCAACATATCCAGCCGTTCAACAAGAGATAGTTTCATTAAGAGATGTCATTAACAACAACACTATTACAACAACTAAGAATTTTGAATATTCAACATTTGGTAACGTAAAAAAATATTCTGACAATAATGGTGTTATTGTTAATATAAAATATTATTCTGATTATGAATATAATTTAGATGGTTATGATTTTGGTTATGTAAGTCCATTAACAATTCCTGGAGCTATACCTATTGTTAGAACATTGGTAACAGAGGTAAATATAAATAATGGAGAAAGAAAAAGAGTGGCTAATTATTATGAGGCAATGTATGATAAATTAAATGAATTAAGAGTCTATTCTTCTGCAAGTAACTATTCTCAATATAACTATTTTTACGATGACTATGGTAATATATATTCTGTCACCTTACCTTCTAATGATGCTGGTCAAAGGCTTTCAATAAACTATGTGTATGATGATACATTGCACACTTATCCTGTGCGAACAAGTAATTCTTATGGATATTCCTCTTCGGCGGAATATGATTATCGTTGGCAAAAACCATTAAAAACAATAGATATTACGGGTAATGCTATTGAATATACTTATGATACTCGTGGTAGGACAAAGACAATACGAGGACCAATGGATACTTATAGACCATATACCATAAAATATGAATATTGGGATATGCAACCTGTAATTAGACGTTATTTGT
>JAISIA010000052.1 GCA_031262295.1 Bacteroidales bacterium
GTGAAAACGCTATTGTTGCAATAAATAAAGCAATAACAAATAACAAAAACGATGTCTTTTTCATAATATAAAATGTTTTAATTTTTAATATCAAGATATTCTTTTAACTTATCTTTATTATCATAAAAATCTCCTGCAAATACAATATTTGCATCTTTATCAAATAAAATAAATTCTGAATTTACATAAAAATCTTTGTAATTTTCTATTCCAAGATCTTTTATAAACCTTCTCCAACGTCTTCTACTATCATAATCATAACCATACTTACTTAAATCCAATGTTAAAAGAGGTTTATAATATTTTCTTTGTTTAAAGAAGTATCGTGTATATTTTTGGTATAACCAATCTGTTGGTTCTAAAACAACAAAATTTATATTATTTTCTTTTAAAAATTGCATTGTAGAGTCAAACTTCATCACTGCGAAATTACACATAAGGTTAAATGAAACACATAAGGTGTATTTATTTTCACTCTTACGAATAACCTCTTTTAATATATCAGCATTAATTCTATAAAATAGAACATTAGTATCTTCTTTATTAAGAAAGTCTTTATCCAAAGAAGCTAAATTAATTTCTAATGGAGTATTTTCTTTTTTATCTTTCTTACTTGCCGTTTTATATCTTGAATTTAGAAGATTCCCAATTGTTTGACAAGACTGAAAACTAATAACACTTATTAATAGTATTATTAAAGGTAAAAATATCTTTTTCATCTTTTAATATATTAAAGAGGGTGTAATAAAAACGTCACACCCTCTAAGATTATTTTTATGCTACAAAAAAAGAATAAGAATAAAATATACCTCCTACTAACAGATAAATAAAAGCTGTAATTATCTCTTTCTTACTTGGCTTTACAAGTGAAGAGATTATCATATATAAAATGCAAGAGATAGAAAAAACTAACATTATAATATCTTTACCATAAAAGTTGGCAAGAAAAAATGCAATAGCAGCATACATATAAGTTTTATAATATAGAGCAAATATAGTAAGAAGTGGTTTTTTATCCCAAAAGAAATGCTGTTTTATATTTTTTATAAAGAAAACAATTAAGGTTATATAACCAACAGCTAATGTTAAAATGGAAAAACCATCATGTGATAGTAAGTGTAATATTGTAGCAAGACAAATAGATGTTCCTCCAATAATTAATTCTAAACGATTTAATTTGTTCATAAATTAATTTTTAATATAAATTTTTTGTTTGATAAAATACATCTTAATGTATATAAGTATGTATGAGGCAAAAGGGTATTAGTCCTTTTGAAAAGGGAGTAAAGTTTATGAATAAGAATACGAATAAATTTCATAATTTTTACTTGTTTTATTGAATACAAAATTATAAAAAATATTATATAAAAACCAAATTTTTTAACAAGATTTTTATCAAATTAAAAATTTAATTTAAAAAATTGGAAATAAATCTTAATTATTTTTGTCAAAAGTTGAGTTTTTTATATTAATAAATTAGTGAAATTAAAACGAAGAAATAATTTGCTAAAACGAAGAAATAATTTACTGAAACGAAGAAATAATTTTTTGAAACGCTGTTTTATTTTTATTGAAATATTAATATATAAATGTACAATCAGACTTCCGTTAGGAAATACAAAGGTCGGTTGCCGACAAAAAAGATTTATTTTAAAAAAAAACAGCGATTTTTATTTTAAAAATCGCTGTTTTTGACTACAAAAAAACTTTTATTTATATACCAGATTTCCGATATTTTATATGAAAAATATAAAAATAAAATCTATATTTCCGTTAGGAAAATTAAAAGTCGGTTGCCGACTTAATTATTAACTATGTTTTGGAATTCCAAATTAGAGACATATCTGCGGAATTCTATATCATTTTTTGCTTTATATTTATAATCTGGTTCTTGCTTTGTAGCTTCACGAAGGTTCTTTACTAAGCCGGGAACATCATCTAAGCGTGCATAACAAATAGCTCTTAGATAATAAACCTCTGCTGTTTGATCCATACAGCAATCCAAAGTTCTTATTGCATTACCTGTATTACCTGTTAGAAGTTGTATTAGAGCAAGGTTATAAATACATTTTCTTCCGTCCAATTCTCTTGCAGCCTCTTCATAGTTTCCTTTCTTTATTTCAACTATGGATTGATTTACTTGTGCTTGTTCATTGCCTAAGGCTATTGCCTCTTGCATATATCTATTCGCCTCAGGAATATCTTTTAATGCTAAGTATAAAAGACCTAAATTATTCTTAACTGCTGCATTATCTGGTGAAAGTTTATCTGCTGTTTGCAAATATCTCTTAGCCTCATCAAGTTGATTTAGGTTAAGACATACAGCTCCTGCATTATTCCATCCTTCCCATTGAGAACCGAAGCGTTCAGTTATTGAATTGTATATAGAAAGTTTATTTGCATAGTTAGATGTTAGTGATGCAGCGTACATTAATTCATCAAAAGTTAATTCATCGGGATTAGTAACTGCCATCTTTGCAATTTCCTGATCAGTTTTTTGTATTCCAGTAAAATTAAAGGCTATCTCACTACGGCGAAGTGTTGGTAGGATGTCTTCTTCTATTTGACGAAATACAACAGACATATTGCGTATTTCTTGCTCACGGCGTATTCTATCTGGTTGTGATTTTACAACATTTATAACTGTATTTTTTTCTTTTAGAGAGCTTCCTTCAACTAATCTAAGGAAGTTTTCCCAGTCTTCACCCTTAGCATTTGTTGTAATAACTACATCTTTCTTTGCATCTTCTATGTATGCTTTTATATCATTTGGCTTTATGTTTTCAGCCTTTGCTCTTTCCTGTATAGCTTCATCCAATATGGAATTAACTAATTTCTCTGTGGTTTGTGCTCTTTTCTTTGATAAACCAATATTAAAGGACTCTTCTCCTTCGGGAGATGCCCATGCATTTACAAATATTTGACGAGGAACAGAGTTATTAACAATATATGACTTCATATTATCAACAGCTCTTTTTGCATCGTTTTTCTTATTTTGAGCATTATTCCAATTTAAATCTGCTAAATTAACAGTAAAGAATATATCTGCTGTCATAAGTTCTGTTGTCTTTGGAGCATATTGATGAGGGGCAATTGCCAAATCTCCTCTAATATCAACCCTATTTGATGTGGAGTTAATACCCTGAGTTATTTTTATATTACCTAATTGTATTGCATCCTTATTTTCTAATGCCTCTGCTTGAGTAGCATTAGCCTCATTAACCGCTTTTGCTTTATATGCAATAGGGTTTAGAGTTAGGATAGCATTCTCCATACCTTGACGATACATTACAGTATCCTTATAAACAAAACGACCACCTGTATTTCTATCAATAGCCTTTCCGTTACCCTCTACTTTTGTTCCTTTAAGATTCATAGGAGAAAGAATAACTTCTCCTGTTTCCCATGTTAGTACAGGTTGCATATAAACAACAGCATCCTTACGAAAATATCCTTCTGGAATATTACCATTTATTGTAATGATGACTTGGTCGCCGTGAGCTTCAAGTGGATTAGGAGATACTTGATAACGAACCTGAGAATGGTTTTTTTGCATATCCTTTACGCTACCGCAAGAAACTGCAAACAAAACTAAAAAACCTGATATTAAGGTTGCTAATAACGTTTTCTTCATATTATTATACGTATTTAATTTCTATTACATCTAAGTTTATACATCTTTTACTTTAAGAAAAGCACTGCAAAAATATTATTATTTTGGGATATAGCACAACATATTAAACAAAAAAATTAATACATCTTTGTTCTTTTTATAAGATAGGGGAGGAGAATTTGATCAAAATTTCTATTTATATCTACTTCTACAAAATCAAATGAAGCGTTATTTTGAAAGGTTTTAATCTTATTTATCTCGCTTAAATATCTTTTTTTATACTCATCTTTTATCTCTTGGGGATTAATTTTTATTTCTTCCTTAGTTTCTGTGTCAATAAAACGATGGGGACGATTAGAAAAATTCAGTTCTTTTTCTTTTTCTTTGTCTTCAACATGAAATAATATTACTTCATGTTTTGAATATTTCAAATGTTGTAGGGCATCTATTAATTCCTCAGAAGAATTTTTGGAGATAAGATCTGTAAATATTATAACTAATGAACGTTTATGTATCTGCCCAGCTAATTGATGTAGAAGAATTGGTAGATTTGTTTGGTTGGTTTTCTCCTTATTGAAGGGGGTAAGAAGGCTTTGTAAAAGTCCAAAAAGGTATTTTTTGTGAGTAATGTTTGATTTAATATCGGTTAAAAGTTCAATTCTATCCGATAAAAAAGCTAATCCAAAGGCGTCTTGCTGACGATAGAGCATATTAATAATAACAGCAGAGGCGTATATTGAAAAAGCCATCTTATTAGGGTTAGAAAAAGACAAACCTTTATTTGTTGGAAAAAACATGGAAGAAGATTTATCCAAAACAATTACGCAACGTAAATTAGTTTCTTCTTCAAATTTCTTTACGAAAAGTTTATCACTCCTTCCATAAAGTTTCCAATCAATGTTGCGAATGCTTTCTCCTGTATTATAGAGTCTATGTTCTGCAAACTCAACAGAAAATCCATGCAAAGGACTTTTGTGTAACCCGGTTATAAATCCTTCAACAACCTCATTAGTTACAAAATCCAATGAATTATATCCGACTATATCATCTATTTTATCGGACATTTACCTATTCTTATAAATGTTTTTCTATTGTAGAAACGAAGGTTTGTTTTGATTGTGCTCCGACTAATTTATCTACCAATTCGCCATTTTTGATAAAAATCACTGTTGGAATATTTCTAACTGAGAATTTAGTGGAAAGATCGTTTGTTTCGCTATCTACATCTACCTTTCCGATAATTGCTTTTCCTTCATATTCTGTTGCCAATTCTTCTATTATAGGAGCAATTTGACGACAAGGACCACACCATTGTGCCCAAAAATCAAGTACAACTAATTTATCTGTCTTAACTACGCTATCGAACGTTTGGTCTGTAACATGTAATGCCATAATATTTGTGTTTTTTGTTTTTTATTAATAAATATTAATTTTTTAGATTGCAAACATACATAAAAAAAATAAAATATTTGCAATTTATAATTAATAATTACAACGAAATAAAACCTTGTTTTATTGGCAGCAGACTTTTAATTACTCTACTAACTAAAGGTTTTTTATTTATTAATCATAATCAAAAAAAATAGAAGGCTGTTAGAAAATATTTATTTATGTATTTTATAATAGGAAATTTATAATTTGGTTTATAGTTTGATTATTCTTGTAATTTGTTTTTTTTATTTACAAAAAAACGATATTTATTTTGTGGTTTTATATTTTTGTATTACTTTTGCACCCTCAAAAGTTAGTTGAGTTTTGTCCCGTGGTGTAATGGTAACACATATGATTTTGGTTCATACATTTCAAGTTCGAGTCTTGACGGGATAACAAAAAAAAAGTCAAAGTTTTGCTTTGACTTTTTTCTTATAATATTGTCCCGTGGTGTAATGGTAACACAGATGATTCTGGTTCATTTATTCCGAGTTCGAGTCTTGGCGGGATAACTAAAAATTAAACAGTCATACCTCCATCAACGCTAAGAGTGTGACCATTTATGTAGGATGCCTCATCGGATGCTAAGAAACAATATGCAGAGGCTATCTCTTCTGGTTTTCCTAATCTACCAATAGGCACCTTATTCTCCATTGAAGCTAATACTTCCTTAGGCATTGCAGCCACCATTTCAGTAGAAATAAATCCGGGAGCTATTGCATTTACAGTTATTCCTTTTTTTCCAAATTCCCTTGCAAATGTTTTGGTCATTCCAATCAAACCTGATTTTGTTGCAACATAGTTTGCCTGTCCGAAATTGCCGTAAAGACCAACAACAGATGAAGCATTAACTATTCTTCCATAGCCTTTTTCAACCATATAAGCACTAATTATCTTTGAGCAATAAAAAACTCCTGAAAGATTAACATCAATTACTTGTTGCCATTGTTCAATTGTCATCTTCTTAACAGTACTATCGCGAGTTATTCCTGCATTATTTATTAGTATATCTATCCTTTGGAACTTATCAAAAACGTCCTTAGCAGCTTTTTCTATCTCTTCATATTTGGCAGTATTTACTTTCATGAAGGTAGCTCCTAATTTTTGAGCAAGTTCTCCTCCTCTTTTTTCATCCAAATCCCATATTACAACATTTGCTCCTTCAAAGGCAAATTTTTCTGCTGTTGCAGCACCTATTCCTGCTGCACCTCCGGTTATTATAGCAACCTTATTGTCTAATTTTTTCATATTACGAATTTATAAATTAATTAAAATTTTTCCTTATGCATTAATTTGGCAGTGCCAGAAATAAGAATTTTTCCTTGATTATCTTCTAATGTACATTTAACAACACCTCTGTGTTTTTCCTCATTAACTTCTACAACTTCAACTTTTGCGATATAGGTATTATCTACAAATGTTGGAGCTAAAAAAGCCATATCTTGATACATATATATAGTACCTTCACCCGGGAAAATAGTACCAAAGATTCTTGAAAAGACGGCTCCAGAAAGAAAACCATGTATTATTGGTTTTTCAAAGGGGGTTTTTGCGGCATATTCTGCATCTATGTGTATTGGATTCTTATCTTGGGTTATCTCTGCAAAGGCATCAACATCCTTTTGTGAGTAATTCACTTCCAAAGAATAGGTATCGCCAACTTTTATCTTTGTCATAGTTTATATTGTTTTTATTCTACGTTTTTAACTATAAGAGCTGTTCCCATTCCTCCGCCAATACAAAGAGATGCTAAGCCATAAGTGTTGTTTTGTCTTTTCATTTCATAGAGCAAAGACACTAATATCCTACATCCTGATGCTCCAACGGGATGTCCTAAGGCTAATGCTCCTCCGTTTTTGTTTGTTCTTTCATTTAGCCAACTTTCCTCTACTCCATATTCCTTAGATAATAGTTTTCTTACTCCAAGTGCTTGAGCTGCGAATGCTTCGTTTAGTTCCAAAACATCCATATCTTTTAGGTGTAAATTAGTTTTTGAAATTGCATTTTTAATAGCAGGAACAGGTCCAAGTCCCATTACACTTGGCTCAACTCCGCCTTGACCTGTGGAAACTATCTCAACAAGGGGTTTAAGGTCGTATTGCTTTACGGCTTTTTCAGAAGCTACCATAACAAATGCAGCTCCGTCATTTATACCTGATGCATTACCAGCAGTAACTGTTCCATCCTTTTTAAAGGCTGGCTTTAATGCTGCAAGTTTTTCTGGATTTGTTGAACGATTTACAAATTCGTCTTCTGCAAAAATGGTAGTTGCTTTCTTTGTTACTATTTCTATTGGAACAATTTCTTCCTTAAAGTTTCCTTTATCAATAGCAGCAATTGCTCTTTGTTGGGAAGAGTATGCGAGATTGTCTTGTTCTTCTCGGGAAATTCCCAATTTCTCTGCAACATTTTCAGCAGTTATTCCCATGTGTTCTTTGGAAAAAGCATCTGTTAAGCTGTCATAAATCATGTGATCTACTATTTTTTGATCTCCCATCTTAACTCCGCTTCTTATTTTTGCAGGTATAACATATCCGGCTTGGGACATTGATTCAACACCTCCTGCAATTATGATGTCGGCTTGATTAGCCACAATTGAATTATATGCATTCATAACAGCCTTTAAGCCGCTTCCGCAAATCATATTTAAGCCATAAGCTGGTGTTTCAACCATAAGACCAGAGTTTATGCCTATTTGACGAGCTATACCTTGACCATGACCTGCCATTAGTATGTTTCCAACAACTAATTCGTCAATCTTACTTGGGTCAATCTTTGTTTGGTTGAGTATATCTTTTACAACAGCTACTCCTAAATCAACAACAGGAACATTAGAAAGAGTTCCTAAGAATTTTCCTACTGCGGTTCTTTTTGCCGCAACTATATAAACTTTGTCCATTTTTTAATTATTTTAATTATTTAAAGAGATTTTACTTTTATTATTACTAATTTTATGAATCATTTTTTTTGAAACCTAATCAAATTGCATAGGTTTAATATCCTCAGGTATTATTAATGTAGCTTCAGTTGCTTTTTGTATATCTTCAATTGAAAAAACGGGATTATATTCTTTTAGTACTATTCCCTTAGGAGTAATTTCCATAACTCCCATTTCGGTGATAATTAGATTTACTTGCTCTTTTGCTGTTAGTGGAAGGGTACATTTTTTTAATATCTTAGGGTTTCCTTTTGCTGTATGCTCCATTGCAAGAATTACCTTCTTGGCTCCAACAACTAAATCCATAGCTCCGCCCATTCCGGGAACTTTTTTGCCGGGTATCATCCAGTTTGCCAAATTTCCTTTCTCATCTACTTGCATTGCACCTAAGATTGAGACATCAACATGCCCACCTCTTATGATTGCAAACGAAGTTGCACTATCAAAAGATGCTCCTCCTTCGTTTATGGATGTATGTAATCCGCCTGCATTTACAATTTCTCTGTCTTCTTCTCCTTCTTTTGGAGATGGACCCATTCCAATTATTCCATTTTCTGATTGAAGTAGGACATTAATTCCTTTTTTTAGGTAATTTGGAATCTCTGTTGGCAAACCTATACCTAAATTTACAACATAGCCATCCTTCAATTCTAAGGCAGCTCTTTTTGCTATTGTTTCTCTAATTTCGTTTTTATCCATAAAATTTCTTCCTTATAGTTTAGATTATTTATTTCTTTTAACAAATTCTTGTGCAATATAAGATGCTACATCATCGGCGTAGGAGTTCATTCCAAAGCCTGCATCATAACCAATCTCCTTTGCAAGTTCATAAGTTATTCTTGGACCTCCACAACATAATATTATCTTATCTCTTAATCCTTCTGCTTCCAACATTTCTACTAATTCCACCAAATTTTTTATATGAACATCTTTCTGTGTAACTGTTTGTGATACGAGCAAAGCATCAGCTTTTAACTCCAAAGCCTTAGCAATAAAGTCTTCATTTAAGACTTGACTTCCCATATTAAAGGCTTCAATCATTTCATATCTTTCCAATCCGTAATGACCTGCATAACCTTTCATATTCATTATTGCATCTATTCCCACAGTGTGAGCATCTGTTCCTGTACTTGCTCCAAGAACAATGAGTTTTCTACCGATATTCTCTTTTATAAACTCATCTGTTTGGTGCATATCCATAACATTGCTCTCTACCTTAGGAACAAATATAGATGTAAAATCAACACTATGAGTTAAACTTCCGTAGCAATTAAAGAAAGTAAAACCTTCTGTCAATTCCTTATAAAAAACAATTTGTGGATTTTCCAATCCCATTTTCTTCATTAGAATCTTTGCTGCCTCAACAGCCTCTTCGTTACATGGAACAGGTAAAGTGAAACTCAACTGAGTCTTTCCGTCATTCATAGTATCACCATAAGGACGTACCTTTTTAAGATCAAGACTTGTGTCAAAGTTTTTTTCTTCCATTGAATATAAACCTCCGCTCATATACTTACTCCTTTATATTTATTTGTTTTTTGTTATTTCTTCATTATTTCTATAAATGGATTGTAGTAATTTTCTTTCTTTTCAAAAACTCCGTCTAATCCCTTTCCTCCATTCTTAGGTCTTTTAATTTCTGCGAATATTCCTTTTTCAAGAGCATCAAATAGACTTTCTTTATCAATCTTTTCTAATAGCAATGTAGCGTCATTTAATATTTTTTGTGCTCTTTTTTGTATTATTCCGTCTTTCTTATATTCTACTTCTTCACCTATGCTTTTCATATTATTGAAAACGTATTTTGCATTTTCAATAGAAATATATCTATCACTCATAAATGGAGTGTGAATAGCCTCTGTCATCATTCCTAATAGCTGTATGCCTTGATTAGTCCAAATGCTGATTGCATTAAACAAAGCATCCTGAATTTGCCCTTTAAATATGTTTCCTGTCATAAATTTTGTAGGTGGCATATATTTTAATGGTGCGTTAGGAAATATTTCTCTGGTTAGTTGTGCTTGTGATAATTCATATAGAAATCCATTTTCCAATTTTGGATCCATTTCAAAGGCGTGACCTAATCCCATTTGTTCTTCAGGGATCCCTGCTGCAAAGGCAAGTTGTTCGTTAATTAGGTCTGATGCAAGAACAGTATGAGCCTCTTCAAAGGCGTCAGCAGTGGTAAGATAATTATCTTCTCCTGTATTTATTATTACTCCTGCAAAACCATTTATTACTCTTGAAAAATATTGATCAATTAATGTACGTTGCATATTAATATCTCTAAACAAAATACCATAGAGTGCATCATTCAACATAACATCTAAGCCTTCCAAAGCTCCCATAACTGCAATTTCAGGCATACATAAACCAGAGCAATAATTACAAAGACGAATGTAACGTCCCACTTCTTGACCCACTTCATCAAGAGCTTTACGCATTATTCTAAAGTTTTCTTGTGTTGCAAATGTTCCTCCAAAGCCTTCTGTTGTGGCTCCAAAAGGTACATAATCTAAAAGGCTTTGTCCAGTTGTACGAATTACAGCTATAATATCTGCTCCTTGACGTGCTGCAGCCTGAGCTTGGATTACATCTTCATAAATATTTCCTGTTGCAACTATAACATATAAGTAAGGTTTTCCTCCTTCTCCAATAGTTGAAATGAAGTTTTCTCTTCTTTTTCTGTTTGTTTTTATTTTTTCAATGCTAATATCTATATATTTATCTAATGCTTTTTGAATAATTTTTTCGTCTTTTTCAAAAGGTAAAGTTGTTATATCTAATGTGCCTTGTGCAACTTCTTGTGCTATTTGTTGAGGAGTTTTACCTGTTTGAACAATACTATTACCCAATATATACAAAATTCCATGAGATAACATCCCTTTTTGTTTAACAAAATCTACTACAACATTAGCCAAAGGTACATCATTTTTATCTACACCATCAATTTGCATTAATCTTAAAAGCGTGCGTTCAACAGCAACAGTAGAATAATTGTCCACAAAATTCTGAACATCGTGCGAAATATTCTTCGCTAATTGCTTTGCATAAGCAACCTTTTCAAAGTCTAAACCTAATTTACTTTCTCTCATATATTAAAACTTATCTTCTTTAATAGAAAGCGACAAAATTACAAATAAAAAGCCTTAGTGCAAAACAAATTTTTTTAATTGTAAATATTAAATTCTGAAAATTTAAATCTAAAAAAATAAAAAATTATATAAAATATTGTACATTTGCATTTTTAATAGGAATAAATAAATATGCGAAAGCTATATCTATACATATTATTTTTAACTTGTAGCATCACACTATCGGCTCAGACTTTCTTATTTCCTTCTTCTGGATATTTGGAAATAGAAACTGATAATGGAGTTTTATTTGATGATGGAGGAGAAAATAATAATTATTCCGATACTATAAATGCACTTGTTTATATAAAAGCTGCCTCTAATAATAAATCTCTATGTCTAAAAGGCATATTAGATTTGGAGGATGAGGCGTTTTCTTCCTTAGAAATCTATAAAGGAGACACCTCTTCTAAGGAATTATTTGGCATATATTCAGACCATGATACAATTTCTCTTCAATCCGAAGAAGGCTTTACTTTGAGATTTATTACAAATACTTCTTCTCCCAAAAGCGGATTTAAATTGGACATAAATGCAATTTCACCTTTTCCAAAGAATGTTAATGCAATAATAAATTATGATAATAATTCCATTGAAGTTTCTTGGGAAGGGGAAACATCCTCTTATTGGATTGTTGAACAATATAACAAAAATCTTCCAACGTTTCACTATACTACAACAGAGAATAACATAGTTTTGGATAGTATTCCAACAATTGATTGTGATTTTTCAATAGAATATTCAATATTTAGCAAAGAAGACTCACTAAATAGTAGCTGTTTAAAAACATATTTTAAGTTTTCAAAAGATACTCTTGTTATAAATGCTGATATATGTGATAAGAGTAGCTACACAGATAATGGTTTTAATGAGGATTCCTCTGGTGTTTATTTCCAAAATTTAACATCTGCAATTGGATGTGATAGTACCCTTATGCTAATACTTAATGTTCATCTTCCATATACAAGCGATACAATATTAGATACAATATGTCAAGGAGACATTTATCAAGAGCACGGCTTGGAAGAAGATAGTGCAGGAGTATATATTTCAAATCTACAATCAATATATGGATGTGATAGTACATTAATAGTAAAACTATGGGTAAATCCTTCATATTACGACACAATAAAGGCAGATATATATAAGGGAAATACATATAATGAACATGGATTTAACGAAAGTGTAACAGGAATATATACACAAGATAATAAAACCATACATGGATGCGATAGTATATTGGTTTTAGACTTGCAGGTTGATAATGTTATGTTCCCAAATGTTATAACTCCAAATGCAGATGGCATTAATGATGTCTTTGAAATACATAATCTCATAGAGCAAGAGGTATTTTACGAGAGTGAATTAAGGATATATTCTCAAAATGGTAAGTTAATATACTCGGTAAATAACATAAAGAAAAGGGAAGACTTATGGGATCCACAAAAAACCAAGTCTCCTGATGGAACATACTTCTATATATTCAAGGGAAAAAGAAAAGACAAAACCCTAAAATATAATGGTGCAGTTGAGGTTTTAAGATAATAACTATTTTTTTAAAAAAATAAGTAAGCAATTTTTTTTACAGAAAAAGTATGGTAAAAAACTCATTTCTTTCTCTTTTAGCCAAGGATGTAATTAAAGATTATGGAAAGGATTTTTCAAATTTAAACATAATTTTTACAAACAAAAGAGCAAAGCAATTCTTCAATGAGGCTTTGTATTTAGAAATTAACCAGCCTTTTTTCTCTCCAAAATACTACACAATTAAAGATTTTCTCTCCAAGAATACTTCATTGATAGAGGCAGAAGAGATTGTTTTGATTCATAATTTATATATTTCCTACTCAGAGGTCTTTTATAAATACAATCCAAAAGAAGAAAAAGAAACATTTGAACACTTTTTCTATTGGGGAAAAATGTTGCTTAGTGACTTTGATGACTTGGATAAACATTTGGCAAATGCACAACTTGTATTTAATAAAATAGAAAATTACCACTCTTTGTCTGTTTCGGCACAAGAATACCTAAATGAAGAACAATTGGAAATAATAAGTCGCTTTTTTGAAAACTGCTTTCATTTTAAGGAAAACAAAATTCAAAAGGAGTTTTCTTCAATTTGGAATGTACTATTTGAAGTATATACTCTCTTTAATGAAAGATTAAAAAAGCAGAATATCGCTTATAGCGGTATGATATATAAGGATGTGCTTGAGAAAATCCAAAACATAGACGAAAATAACGAAAAGGAAAACTACATAATTGCTGGATTTAATGTTCTAAATACAGCAGAGGAGATGATATTTTCCTTTTTAAGCAGTAGGCATAATACAAAATTCTATTGGGATTACGATAAATACTATACTCAAAACCCAAAACAGGAGGCAGGAGAATTTATTAAGAAAAACCTTAAACGTTTTCCAATGTCTCAAACATTTGCAATTGATGATGAAAATATAGAGAAAAATGATATAAAATTAAAGATTATATCCTCTCCAAATGCAAGTGCCCAAGTGGGATATATTACTCCTTGGTTAGAAAATATAGTTTCCAATAAAGAGAATATAGAATTTAAGGATATTGCAATAATACTATGTGATGAAAAATTGCTACCAATGGTTTTAAATTCTATTCCAGAGAAAATAAATAATAAGGAAACTATTGTCAATATCACTATGGGCTATCCAATAAAAGAGACAAACATATACTCATTAATAGATAGCTACCTACTCTTACAAGAAAATCTTTTGACAAATAAGGCTCTTAGATTAAAAACAATTATACCTTTTATTGAAAATTCCTATATTAATAAGGAATATAAGGATGTTTTAAATAATTTAATAAAAGAAAATAAAGTTGTTTTATCAAAAGAGGATACCTCTTGTTTTGGGAATTATACATCTTTATTGGAATATAAAAAAGACGCTTTTGAGATTATAGATGCAATAAAAGAATTATTAAATATAGTCTCCTCGCATTATAATTCAACAAGGCAAAGAGTAAATATGGAAAATGTTGCACCTGAAATCCTCTATCGTATATACAATAGTCTAAATACTCTTTATGATATATTCAATAATGAAGAATATCCATTAAATATTAAAGGTAAGCTCCTATATCAAACCATTAGACAAACCCTTTCTTCAATAAAGATACCATTTGAAGGCGATCCAATAAATGGAATTCAAATTATGGGATTGCTTGAAAGCAGGAATTTGGACTTTAAACACATATTAATGCTTTCAGCAAACGATGACTTGCTTCCTTCAATCAATATGGCTTCTTCCTTTATTCCTCACAATATTAGAAAGGCATACAACATTACGACAATTAATAAGAAGATTTCTGTCTCTGCATACTATTTTTATAGACTATTTCAAAGAGCATCTTCAATAGCATTTCTTTATAATTCTTCTTTGCAAGAAGGAAATCCCAATGAGATTTCAAGATTTTTGAATCAAGTAAAGTTGGAAATGAATAAGGAAATTGAATATGAAGATATTTCTTTTAGCATAAATAGTCCTAAAATTGAAGAAATAATTATTCCAAAAACAAAGAAAGACATAGATGAAATAATAAAAAAGTCAAATGAAAAATATATCTCCCCAACCCTAATTAATGAATATCTCAATTGTAAGTTAAGATTCTACTTTAACTATATACTAAAATTAAAGGAAGAAGAACAATATTCTGAAGATTTAAAGGATAACGACTTTGGAACTATATTTCATAATGCAGCAAAAGAATTTTATGATTCAATAATAAAGTCAAATAATGGAATAAGAGAAATAAGAAAAGAAGATATAGAAAGTCAAAGAAAGAATATAGATTATATAGTTATTAGGAATTTTAATAAGGTTTATTTTCATAAAGAGGGGGAAGTAAAAACAGAAAACTACAATCAAAAGCAAAGAATAAAAATAGAAATACTAAAAAAGTACTTAAAAAAACTTACCAACTTAGACATTCTTTATGCTCCTTTTACAATTGTTGATATGGAAAAGGAGGTTAAAACAAGTATAAAGATAGGAGATAATACATTAAATGTAGGAGGGATAATAGATAGAATAGATTTAAAGAATGGCGTTTTACGCATCTTGGACTATAAAACAAATAATAGGGCAAAGGATGAGATATTATATGAGGATTTATTCTTGGCTCCAAAAGATAAAAAACGCAATGACTATTACCTTCAAATACTAATCTATTGCCTATTATTTGAAAAAGAAAACCTAAAAGAAAAATACGATAGAATAAAACCCCATATACTATATATAAAACCTTCAAGTGAAAAAGAAAATATCTATGATGTTTCTTTTGATAAACAAGTTGTAGATGATTTTTCTTTGATTTCAGAAAACTTTTCTTTGGATTTGAATAAGGTATTAGAAGAAATATTAAATGAAAATTCCCAATTCACTCAAAGAATATCAGAGGATAATTGCAAATATTGCCCTCATAAAATAACCTGTACTTTATAGACGGCAACCGCCTTTGATTTTCCTAACCAAAAGTTTGGCTAATCTTCTTATGATTTTTCAAAAATTTTCCAGAAATTTCTCCTTGAAAAACCAGAGAAAAAGCAATAAAAACATAAGAAAAAACGCTCCCTTTTAGCAAAAAACAACAAAAAACACAGCGTTTTTATCTTTTTTCTGCATTTTTAAAGCTCATTTCCTTGCAATATTCACGCCCAATGGTAAGCAAGGAGGAAAAGAACGCCTGCATTTGGCATTATAACTTGCTGATAATGGTTTCAAGTATCTTATCAATGAGAGGATTACTTGCTTTGAAAATTGAAAAATTTTTGATCGTGTTTTGAATAATTGGATATTAATTAGAGAATTAAAAAAACAAAGAAATCAAAATTAAAAGCATATTAAAACGAGAAAAAAAGAGAAATAAGTATTATTAGCTTTTACACAAAAAAGTCAGCTCTATTTTTTTTCTTTTAAAAAGTTTTATCGGACACTAATGTATATAAATGTAACACCCGCCTTCCGACCCGCAACGGGCATTTATTTACCTGTCGGATTGATAATTTATAAAAAGACTACCAGACTTCCGTTAGGAAAAACAAAGGTCGGTTGCCGACAAAATAAAAAATTGGACGAAAAAAAATATTTTTTGTCCTTATTTAGAAAAATATTTATACTTTTGTATCCTAATAATAAATTAATTCAATTTTTTAATAACAATAAAAAAATAAAAGTTTATGAAAAAGCAGAAAAAGAAAGAAAATTCATTCATTCATTCATTCATTCATTCATTCATTCATTCATTCATTCATTCATTCATTCATTCATTCATTCTCCTATTAGCACTCTTTGCTTATAGTGGAGTATTTGCACAAGCAACAACTTTTCCTCTATTTGATGAAAGTTTTGAAAGTGGAACTTTTAATGGTTGGACTACAATAGGAGATGGAATTACTATAAGTAATGATTGGGCAAGCGAAGGAAATTATAGTGTAAAAATTGTAACCAACAGTAATACTCAATACTTAATAAGTCCTAATATTAGTAATGGTGATGGTCTTTTTTATATTAAAAGAATAATAAATAATACAAGTAGTTCTTCTTTTAAAATAACTTTTGGATTTATGAGTGATCCCTCAGATGCTTCTTCATTTAAAGGTAGTAGCACACCTGAAAATATTCTTAATGGTATAAACATTTATACCAATAAATCAATAAATAGAACAACTTATACAGGTAATTATTTTGCTATAAAGATAGAGGCAAGTACAACAACTCCTCAAACAGCTTATATTGATGATTTAGGATTAGTAAAAAACAATGCTTTTAGTAATTCCCCACCAAATATCTATGTTACATCAGCCACAAGTGCAAAAATATTATTAAATTATTATTCTAATAGTGAAATATATCAAATAGAATATGCTTCATTAAATGGGATATATTCTAATACTCCTACTACTATTGAAGAAGCATCACCTAATTTCATCAGTATAAATAGTAATACTGCTGCTTACAATCTAACTGGATTATCATCTGGACAAACTTATAAGTTAAGAGCAAGAGCAATAAGTAATGCTGGAATAGAGAGTTATTGGATAAACTACACCTTTACTCATGAGGCATGTACTGACGCTCCAACAGGATTACAAGAACAAGAGGTAAATGCTACAACCGCTAAGTTAGAATGGAATGATCTTTTTGATGGAGGAATAACTTCTTCACAAGGTTATTTAGTGCAATATGTAAAAGGTACAACTTTTGAAGATGATCCATCTACAAGTTTTTCAAGATCAGAAATAAAGATAGCAACAGATACTTCCATTACACTTTCTAATTTAGAAGAAGGAGAACTTTATAGTGTTAGAATAAAAAAAATATGTAGTGAAGCTAATGCTTGGGATTGGGAGAATAATGTCTCTATTTTACAGTTAATGAATTTTGGTGAACAATGGAGTAATACTTTTGAATTTTCAACTACATATTGCGGATTAAGATTAAATTCTGCAAATGACTTTACTTGGACAGAAAACTTTGATAATGGAGGAACTGGTGAGATTCTTCCTAATTGTTTTGATTCAATAAATGGTATGCCTTATATAGGTGATGTTGATTATTTTGGTGATGCTTTTGTTTATTCAGGAAATTTAATGGAGCTTGCCCAAGCTCAATTAGCGAGTCCTACCTATAACACCTTTTTAGTATTACCACAAATAAAAGAAAATATCAATTTATTAAAACTTTCTTTTCAAGCAAAAATACTGTATAATAGTGGGAGGAGTGGTGATTATGCAACAAGTGCTCCTTTAATTATTGGGGTTATGAAAGATCCAAATGACACTACTGAAGCATCATTTTTAGAGGTGGGAACAATAACAATAAACGACACTTATAATTTACATGAAATTTTGTTTGACACACTATCTACTCCAATAGACAAAGAATATAAATATATTGCAATAAAAAATACTAATGGAACTAACCCTGAGAATATGAGCCATATTCGTGTTTTTATAGATGATCTAAAAATAAAATATAATAGTAGTGTAAATTATTTTACAGGAGTTGGTAGTAGTTCTTGGAATGATGAAGTAAATGAAACTGTTAATTGGTCAAAGGAAACAATTCCTTCAAGCACAGATAATGTTATTATTCCAGAAGGAAAGATAGTTAATATTTCTGGAGATGACCCTTTATATGCAAGTTTATTATTAAAAGATGAACCAGATAAAAATAATGCTGAAATAAAATATGCCGATGGAATAACATTACCTGATATTAATGTTAATGTTGAACAATCCTTTGTTGGTTATGGAGCAGACAAAACAACAACAGCAGGTTGGTATCTTACAGGTGTTCCAATAAATTTTAACCCAACAGGAGGAGGAGCAGATTATGAATATTTAGGAGGAGTATTTAATCCAACAAGTGGTGAAGATGATTTATTTTATTGGGATTCTCAAAATGAAATATGGAAAAATTGGTTGGTGTCAGCAAATCAAGCAACTTTCTTTAAAGGTAATGTAGAAGGATATTTGGTTTCTTATAAAAAGGATAATTATATAGTATTTAATGGAGAATTAAATGGAAATTCAGGTTATGCAACAGCTTCTTCTGGAGTTTATATGAATGATTGGTATTTATTTTCTAATCCTTATCCTGCAAGTGTAGATGTAAGTGATAATATATCATTAGTTGGTTTTACTCAACCACAAACATTAAATAGTAGTACCGGTAATTATACAAATCCTGAATTAGAAGAGGTTGTTACTATTTTACCTTATCAAGGATTTTTTGTTCAAAATACTTCCTTAGGTGCAAGTATAACTATTAATAAACCTAATGCAATGGTAATATCAAAGAGTGCAACAGAAAATGGTAATAAACTAATATTAAATGTACGCTCTCAAACTTATTCTAATCTTTATGATAAGGCAGGAATATTAATTAGAGATAATTCAACACTTGGTTTTGATTGGAGAACTGATAATAGAAAATTAAATGGTTATGGTTCTTCTCCTGAAATTGCCCTTTCTATGGAAGGAGAACATTATCTTGTTAATGCTATTCCGCAAATTGAAAACTCTATTAGTATTGACCTAAACTTTACTGC
>JAISIA010000003.1 GCA_031262295.1 Bacteroidales bacterium
TTTCATACACCCGCCTTCATTCTGCCAAGTGGCATTTATTTATCTGTCGTATTAAGGGTATGTAATTATAAAACCAGACTTCCGCAAGGACGAATAAAGGTCGGTTGCCGACCAAATGGGGTTTTCCTTTTTGGGGAGTTTCGGCATTTAACATTTGAAGCAAAAAATGTTAAATATTTTTTGAAAATACATTTTTCTATAACCAATAAAAAGTAAAAATTCCTAATGAACTATTTTGGATTTATCAATAACAAGGCTTAGATCCAAAGAATTTATATGATGAGTTAGTGCTCCAACAGAAATGAAATCAACACCTGTTTTAGCAAAAGAAAGTATGGTTTGTTTTGTTATCCCTCCTGAGCTTTCTGTTTCATACTTTTTATCTATAATTTTTATTGCTTTGCCTAAATCATTCGGCGTAAAATTATCCAACATTATTCTATCTACTCCTCCCACTTGAATAACTTCCATTAATTCTTCAATAGAACGAACCTCTATTTCTATCTTTAATTGTTTATTATTCTTTAAAAGATATTGCTTTGTTTTTGAAATAGCATTTTTGATTCCTCCACTAAAATCTATATGATTATCTTTTATCATTATCATATCATAGAGTCCCATTCTATGATTAAAACCTCCACCTATTCTTACTGCATATTTTTCCAAAGCTCTTAATGTTGGAGTAGTCTTTCTTGTATCTAATAGTTTTGCATTTGTACCTTTTATCTTCTCTACATATTGATTTGTCGTTGTTGAAATGCCCGATAGCCTTTGCATATAGTTTAAGGCAGTGCGTTCAGAGGTCAATATGCCAATTGCACTACCTTGAACTAAGAAAATTAAATCTCCTTTTTTAATTATATCTCCATCTTTTTTTATTGGAGAAAAAACAATGGAAGGATCAACAATAGAAAAAACCTTTCTTGCAACTTCTATTCCGCAAACAATACCTTTTTGTTTGGAAACCAACTTAGCTGAATTTGTTGCATATTTATCTATACAAGCTTTTGAAGAATGATCTCCATCTTTTACATCTTCATCAAGAGCCATAAGAATATGTTTTTCTAATTCTTTTTCAGAAATATAATCGTATATATTATTCATCGCTATCCATTTTTATATTGTTAAATAAAATTTTTACAAAGGTATAAAAAATCGCCATAAAGATAATTAATTATATTTGCACACTTTTTTATTAAAAATAAAATGATATGAATACACATATAATTAATATAGGAGACGAACTCCTAATTGGACAAGTTATAAATACTAATGCCTCTTGGATGGCTTTGCAATTAAATCTTAGCGGAGTAAATGTTTCCAAAACTATTGTAATAGCCGATAGTGAAAAAGAAATAGAAAACTCCATACTTTCTTCATTAAAGGAGGCAGATTGCATATTAATCACAGGGGGATTAGGACCAACAAAGGACGATATTACAAAAACAACATTAGCGAAACTATTTTCCTCTCCACTTATTGAGAATAAAGAAGTATTAGAAAATATTAAAAATATATTTTCCCTTAGAGGCTTTCCCCTAACTTCAACAAATAGGAAACAAGCTCTTGTTCCGAAGGACTGCAAAGTGATAAATAATCCATACGGTACAGCTCCGGGAATGTGTTTTGAAAAAGATAATAAATTAATAATTTCAATGCCGGGAGTTCCCTTTGAGATGCAAAATATGATGACAAACTATGTAATTCCTCTTATCTTATCTCACTATAAACCAATTGCAATTATACATAAAACTCTTCTAACTTGCGGCTTGGGAGAGAGTTTTCTATCCGATTTAATTGAACCCTTTGAACTTTCCCTTCCTAAATATATAAAATTAGCATATCTTCCTTCTGCCAATTTTCTAAGATTAAGACTATCTGCAAAAGGAGAAAATAGGGATAGTATTGAAAAAGAATTAAACAATCAAGTAAATAAACTCCTTCCTTTAATAAAGGATTATTTCATTGGCTTTGATTTTGATGACCCTTCCTTAGTCTTAGCAGAAGAATTGAAGAAAAGAAAACAAACAATTTCAACTGCTGAAAGCTGTACAGGAGGAAATATTGCCCATAGAATTACTATTAATCCAGGAGCTTCTCAATATTATAAAGGCTCTGTTGTGTCTTACTCCAACCAAACAAAGATACAGGTATTGGGTGTTGAGAAAGAATTTATAGAAACCTTTGGTGCCGTAAGTAGAGAAGTTGCAGAAAAGATGGCAAAGAATGTTAGGGAAAAATTAAACACTACCTACTCTATCGCAACAACAGGTATTGCAGGACCAAGTGGAGGAAGCGAGGAAAAACCTGTGGGAGATATTTGGATTGCTATTGCTTGTGAAAATGGAGATGTAATTTCAAAGAAATTCAATTTCTATTCTTCAAGAGAAAATTTTATATCCCGTGCAACCAATCAAGCACTCTTTATGATAATAAATTTGTTATCTACAACGGAAATTTAGTTTTCCTTTGCCTAAAATTTGAAATTCTTACCTTATTAAAAGTTTTTGTCCTATTTTTATTATTGGATTTTTACCTTTAAGGTTGTTTAGCTTTATTATTTCTTTTTCATCAACTCCATATTTCTTAGATATAGAAAATATTGTTTCTCCTTTTTGAACCTTATGAGTTATTGTTTTACTCTTAGAAGTATTATTTTTTGTCTTTTTAGGAGTATTTATTTTTTGTGTATCTTGTTTTATTGTTGAAGAATTTTCTTTAAGTGTTGTAGAATCTTTAATGCTTATATTTTTTGTATTATTTGATGTGGAATCTGTTTGAATATTTGTTTGCGTACTATCATTTATTGTGTAATTTTTCTCATTTGAATTATCTACACTATCGTTTGTTATTACAACTTCATTCTTTAGAATTGTCTCTTGTTCAAAAGGAGAAGAATTTTCCTCTACCTTAGGTTCTACCTCTACTTTTTGTTTTTGGTATATTGTTACAAGTTTTCCTTTAATTGGGTATTTCTTATTGCCATTCCAACGTTTTATATCCTTAACGCTAACATCGTAGCGTCTTGCTATTGATGTCCAAGTCTCATTCTTTCTAACCTTATGGGATATTTTTACATCCTTATAGACATAGTTTTTTTTCTTCCATTGTGGTTCAAAGTACTCTTCTTTATTGTAAGATGCTATGCTATCTTCCAGCATTATGAAGTCTTGCACTCTATTTATAGGAAGTTTAATGTAGTATTCGTCCTCTGTTCCTAAGATTTTACTACCCTTATATTGGGGATTTAAATCTGCAATTAGTTCAAAGGGCATATTAAGTACTGATGATATTTGTTCAAAATGTATATCTTGTTTAACTAATATGGTGTCTGTGGCAAAAGGTTTTGTTAGAAAGGCTGGCTCAATGTTGTGTTCCATATAATAATTCATAACATAGCAAGCAGCAATATAAGCAGGGACATATCCCCTTGTCTCTCTTGGAAGGAAGTCATAGATGTCCCAAAAGGTGTTTTTCCCCGATCTACGTATTGCCTTATTTACATTACCCGGACCACAATTATATGCTGCAAGAGCCAATTCCCAATCTCCAAATATCTTATATAGGTCTCTAAGATATTTTGCTGCTGCAATAGAGGAACGAATAGGGTCTTTCCTATCGTCAATGTTGGCATTTATTCTCAAATCATACATTTTTGCAGTTGAATACATAAATTGCCATAATCCAGTTGCACCAACCCGAGAGACAGCATTAGGATTTAGGGCAGATTCAATAACAACTAAGTATTTTAATTCGTGAGGAACCGAATATTGATCAAAGATTTCTTCAAATATAGGGAAATAATACTTACTTAAACCCAAAAGAACGCTAACCCTATCGGGGATTCTGTCAATGTAATATTCTATTGTATTTCTTACCTTATCGTTATATGTTAAATCAAATGCAGAAGGAAGCATTCTTAATCTTATTGCAAATATTGAATCTTCTACATTCTTTGCACTTGTTGGAATATGTCTATTGTCCGATTTTCTACTAAATGTTTTGTTTATTACTTTTTTGTTTTGTTGAATATAGAAGGAATTTATCAAAGAGTCGTAATTACGCTCAAAGTTTAGGATTGGATATTTCTCAATTTCATCCTGTGCCAAAGAATAAAGGGGTAAAACAAACAATATTAAAAGAGGATATATTATTTTATTTATAAACATTTTATGCATTTAGTCTTTAAAAAATTATTTTGTAAAAGTACAAAATAATATAAACATATCATATATATAAGGTGAGGTTTATTAATTTTGTATCTTTGTCCTTTGTTTTTATATTAAAAATTTGATAAATAAAAATTATGAATATTATTATCCCTATGGCAGGTATGGGCACAAGAATGCGTCCTCACACATTAACAACTCCTAAACCCTTAATTCCAATTGCAGGAAAGAGCATAGTAGAACGCTTATGCGAAGATATTGTTGAAGTATGTGATGAAAAAGTTGAAGAAATTGGATTCATTGTTGGGCGTTTTGGAAAAAAGGTTGAAGAATCCTTAATAGGAATTGCCAATAATCTTGGTGCAAAAGGAAGAATATACTATCAAGATGAACCATTAGGAACAGCACATGCTGTTTTTTGTGCTAAGGAAAGTTTATTTAATAAGGTTATAGTTGCTTTTAGTGACACTCTTTTTGATGCACAATTTAAGTTAAAGATGAACAATCAAGGCATAATTTGGACTCATAAGGTTGAAGACCCCTCTGCCTTTGGTGTTGTAAAGAAAGATGAAAAGGGATTAATCACTGCCTTTGTTGAAAAGCCAAAGGAATTTGTTTCCAATGAAGCAATAATTGGTATTTACTACTTTGAAGATGGAGCATTCCTTAAAAAGGAGTTGGAATATCTTATAGAGAACAATCTTAGTAAAGGTGGAGAGTTTCTTTTAACAGACGCATTGGATAATATGTTAATTAAAGGACTAAGATTTTCTACTCAGAGTGTAGAGAAATGGCTTGATTGCGGAAACAAAGATGCAACGGTAAATACAAATAGAGTTGTCCTTGACCTAAAATATGAAAAGGAAAATATGGCTAATTATGATAATTCTTTGATAAGAGACACTACTATTATTCCTCCTTGTTATATTGGTAGGAATGTAAGAATTTCTAATTCCAAAATAGGACCCTACGTTTCAATAGGTGAAGGAACAATTGTTGAAGGCTCAACAATAGAAAATGCAATGATACAAACAAACACCAAAATAAAAGACTCCAATATTGAAAACTCTATGATAGGAAACTATGTAGTGGTTGAAAAAATTAATAATGAAGTTTCTTTGGGTGACTATTCTACAATAACCTTCATAAAAAAGAGTTTTAAGTAAATGAAACAAATAATAAAATATCTTATTCCCTTTATTTTTATTGCACTTCTTTATAGTTGTGCAACCCAAAAAAAAGATATTCCAAAAGTTTATACACAAGAGGAATTGAAAATTGATGGATTATTCCTCGATGGAGCAACACAAAGGGAGATTGGAAACTACAACAAGGCTAATGAATTGTTTGATGAGGTTATAAAAATGAACCCCTCCTACTCTGCTGCCTACTTTGAAAAAGCCAATATTGCATATATAAGAGGTAATGTTAAGGATGCAATAACGCTTACTCAAAAGGCTGTTGAATTAGAACCAGAAAATATTTGGTACAATTCTCAACTTGCCGAAATATATATGAATATTGAGGACTATGAAAAGGCAGCTCAAAGTTATGAAAAACTAATTCCTCTCTCCAAAGACCCATTAGAACTATATAAGGGTTTAATACAAATATATGTAAGATTGAATGATGAAGAAAGTATAAAGAAAACCTACAACATAATGAAGCAAAAGTGGGGAGAACAAAAGGATATTCTTTTTATATTAGCTGAAATAAATATGAATAAAAGTAATTACAAAAAGGCATTACAATACTACAAGCAAGTAGAAAGCTATGATAGCAAAGACCCTTATATTTATATATCTTTAGCTAATTACTATCTTACGATGAATAGTCCAGATAGTACATACATATACTTAGAAAAGGCTTTTGAAAACCCTAATTTGGATTTCCATACAAAAATACAAGTCCTACTTATGATATATCAAAAGAGTGTTGATAGCAATGAAAAAGATTTTAGAAGGTTTTTTTCTCTTTTGGAACAACTCTCAGTGCTATATCCCAATGAAAGGATAATTTGGGAACTATTAAGCACGGGCTATATGAAAGTCTCTGCTTTTGATAAGGCAGTATCCTCTGTTAGAAAAGCTATTCAAATTAACCAAGAGGAAAACAATAACCAATCACTTACTTATGAAACCTATCAGAACTATCTTTTTGCTCTTTCAACCTTAGAAATGACAGATACCATAATTGATGTTGCACAAAAGATAATTGCATTATATCCAACCCAACCCATACCCTATCTTTTCTTAGGAGTGAATTACTACTTGAAAAAAAACTATCCAAAGGCAAAAGAAGCATTATTGGACGGAGAAAAATTTGTTGCCTCTTTTCATGGTGACTTATTAGAGGACTTTTATATTAATTTGGCAGAGGTATATTATAAGTTGGGTGATAATAATTCAGCCTTTTCCTACTACGATAAGCTCTTAAAGATAAATCCAAACAATTATTCAGCACTTAATAATTATGCCTACTATCTAAGTCTTTTAGAAATTGATTTGGATAAAGCAGAAACTATGGCAAAAAAAGCATATCTTTCAAATACAACAAGCACTACCTTTGTAGATACCTACGCTTGGGTGTTATTTAAGATGAAAAAATATAGGGATGCCTACGATATTATGCAAAACATAATTAATCAAAAAGAATCTTGGTCGGATGTTGTAAAAGAACATTATGAAGAAATTCTCAAAGCTATCAATAATTAGTCTTACTCTACTATTTTTCCTATCTTGTAATAGTTCAAAACAAAGGCAATATACCTTAGATCTTTTGGCACAAGGTACCTATTGTCACATTGTTTTTATTGCAGAAAAAGAACAATACAAAAAAGCAGTAGAAGATATTAAGGGAATATTAGATAGGGTTGATAAAAGCGTTTCTTTGTGGGAAGAAAATTCAATAATAAATAGGGTAAATGATAATGTCTTTCCGCAGAAATTGGATTCTATATTTATAAATTGCTTCCTTAAAAGCCAAGAAATATCTGCCTTAACTAATGGATATTTAGATTGTACAATAGGTATTCTTTCTCAAAAATATGGATTTAATAATAAGGATAGAGAGAATATAAGTCAAAAAACTTTGGATAGTCTTTTGCAATATGTGGGCTATGATAAGGTTTCTTTAAGTGAGAATAACGAAATAATTAAGAAATATCCTCAGATGAGGATAGATTTTAATGCAATTGCACAAGGCTATACCACCGACTTGATTGCAGAATATTTTATAAATAATAAAATAGATAATTTCATTGTTGATATAGGAGGAGAAGTTAGAGCAAGGGGAAGAAAGAAGAATAAAAAATTATGGACCTGTGCTATTGAAAAGCCCGCAAAAGATTCTGAAGATGCCATTAAATATGATGTCTTTTTAGAATTAGATAACCAATCTATTGTTACCTCTGGCAATTATAGGAAATATTATATTGATGAAAATGGACAAAGAAAGGCTCATACCATTGACCCTTTCGCAGGAAAAAGTGTAACACATACCCTATTATCTGCATCAGTTATTGCAGAAAATGCAACAATGGCTGATGGTTTAGCAACGGCATTTATGGCTATGGGTAAGGAAAAAACAATAGACTTCTTAAAAACCCACCCTAAAAACATAGAGGTATATCTAATATATTGGGAAAACAATCAAATAAAAACCTATTATACTCAAGGGTTAAAAGATAAAATCAAAAAAGTAAATTAAAATCAGAACATCTTTTTCTTTTTCCAGCATTTTTAAACTTCATTTCCTTGCCATATTCGTCAGCAAGTCGGCAACCGACCTTTATTTTTGCCTGCAACAGGCTTTTATTAGTCCTTACGGAAGTCAGCAATCCAACTTTTATTTTATCCTAATTCAATAGGGATAATCCGCAAAGGAAATTACGTAAAACAACCAATAGCAAGGGTATTTATCCCCTTGTAAGCATTGTTTCTTTATATAAATTACCAATATTTGCATATAATATTAATTTTACAAGGAGATGAATACCATTGTTTTGGTTTATAAAAAATGTATTTTCAAAAAATATTTAACATTTTTTCCTTCAAATGTTAAAGTTCCCAACCTCCCAAATTGGGAAACGCCATTTGCATATATCAAATCTTTTTTGTACCTTTGCCAAAAGCAATCGCTTTTAAGGCAAAAGCATAATAATTTCCCCATAACTTATTTTTATTTTTG
>JAISIA010000009.1 GCA_031262295.1 Bacteroidales bacterium
ATTCTACAATTGTAATTGTAGAATTGGTATTCTCTATTTTGACAGTTGTAACTGTCGAATTGGTATTTTACATTTTCCAATTTCCATAAAAAGGAATATCTTTTCAATAAAGTGTTATTTTAATGCTCCTTTTGATTAATTAAATACTTTCTTCCTTTATTCTTTCCTTCTATTTTTAAAATGCCAACTTCTACAAGTTTAGTTAAATATTTTTTAACGCTTACATCCGATTTGTTAGTGATAAGCTGAGCACGGTAGTTTGTTATTTCTCCATTCTTATCTAAATATCCTGCAATCTGTTCTAAAAACTCCAATTCGGCTTTGGTTAATTTATCGGTATTTATATCGGTAAATATATCGGTAATTTTGCGTATAGGCAATTCTTCTAATGTTTGCAAAATAGCGTTAAGCATAAATTCAATGAACGATTTTGAATCTCCTGCTTTCTGTGAAGTAGCCAACGCATCGTAATAGCCTTGTTGATTTTCATAAACAAGGGTTTCTATTGGCAACCACGCAAACAATTCATTCCATTTTGAAAGTATAAGTGTTTGCCAAAGCCGTCCTATTCTGCCGTTGCCGTCAATAAATGGATGAATAAATTCAATTTCAAAATGAACAATAGAACTTTTAATTAGCGGATGTATATTTGTTTTCTTTGCCCAAGCAAATAAATCAGTTATTAGCTGTGGTACGAACTGATAACTTGCTCCTGCATGAACCAATTTAGAACCATCAAAAACGCCAACTCCTTGTGAGCGGAAGCGTCCAGCTTCTTGCACTAATTGAGTAGTCATAAGTTGATGAACTTTCAAGAAATCTTTAACTTTGTAGGGGTCGTATTCAAATATATATTCGTATGCCTGATATGCATTTTTAACTTCTTGTATTTCGTGTGGGAGTCCCAACACTGGCT
The DNA here is from genome assembly GCA_031262295.1 of Bacteroidales bacterium. Classification (GTDB taxonomy): domain Bacteria; phylum Bacteroidota; class Bacteroidia; order Bacteroidales; family P3; genus UBA10566. The sequence continues at coordinate 917 of JAISIA010000009.1, forward strand.
TACCTTCTATAATATCCGTAACCTGACCAAGCGTGAGTGTATTGTTTTCTATTGCTAAGGATGATTGAATGGATCGCAGACGATTAATTTTACGCAAGCGTAAATTGCGGCTATACTCGCCAGAACTTTTCAACTCACCAACCTTTTCAGCAATCTTTGCCACAAGGTCAATGCTGTGGGAAGTTATAGTGAAAACAGGGATATTCATATTACTATTTTTAATTTGTATAATAACGCCTTACAAAGATACATTATTTTTTTAATCTATAAATAGATTCATTCTTTTCTAATGTATCTTTTACAACAAAAAAAAGGGGGTGCATCAAAAGATACATCCCCTTTTTTTTGGTTTATTGCAAAGGAGAAGATTTTATGCTTCCCCCATTGAATTTAGTTGATAACTTGGATTATTGGATTCTGTTATCACTCCGTTTTGTTGTTCAAACTTTGCTATATTGTCTTTTAGGGCATAGAGAAGTTTCTTGGCATGTTCGGGTGAAAGAATTACTCGTGAGCGTACCTGTGGTTTAGGTACTCCCGGCATCATTTGAACAAAGTCTATTATAAACTCTGTTGCCGAATGATTAATGATTTGTAGGTTGGAATAAACTCCCGTTGCTAATTCGCTTGGTAGTTCAATATCCATTTTTTTGTTTCCTTTTTCTTCTTCCATTTTCTTAAAAAATTTTTGCCCATAAAAAAGACAACATTTTTTCTATATTGTCTTTCTTATGGGCAATTGTTATTTCATTATATTCTATTAATTAGTTATTCTTCCTTAGTAGCCTTACGTCCGCGTCTTGATGGAGAATTTTGTAAAGTAAATTCTTCCAACTGTTGCTTATTAGCCACAAAAGCATTTCTGTATTCTTTCAATCCTGTTCCCGCAGGGATTAGATGTCCTACTAATACATTTTCTTTTAAGCCCAACAAGTTGTCTTGTTTAGCATTTATTGCTGCCTCTGTCAATACCTTTGTTGTTTCTTGGAAGGATGCAGCAGAAAGATAACTTCTTGTTTGCAATGAAGCTCTTGTTATACCTTGTAGGACTTGACGAGCTGTTGCAGGACGTGCCTCACGAGCAACAATAGGTGCTTTATCTTTTCTCTTCAATGAAGAATTTTCATCTCTAAGTTTTCTTGCACTTAGTATTTGTCCATTAACATACTCTTGACTTCCGCCTTGATCTTCAACAACCATCATTCCGAATATGTTGTCATTTTCTTCATGGAAGTCTATCTTATTGACCATCTCTCCTTCAAGGAATGTTGTATCGCCTGGGTCTTCTATTTCAACCTTACGCATCATTTGACGAACGATAACCTCAAAGTGTTTATCATTTATCTTAACACCTTGCAAACGATAGACCTCTTGAACTTCATTGACTATGTATTCTTGAACCTTCATTGGTCCTTTTATTGCCAATATATCCGATGGTGTTACTGCTCCTTCACACAAAGGAGAGCCAGCCTTAACGAAGTCGTTTTCTTGTGCAAGGATTTGTTTTGATGTAGGTACTAAATAGGAACGTGTTTCTCCAGTCTTGCTTGTTATTGTAATTTCCCTATTCTTTCTTTTTAGTGTTTTACTTAGGGAAACTATACCATCTATCTCAGCAACAACAGCTGGGTCGGAAGGATTACGAGCTTCAAACAATTCTGTTACTCTTGGCAAACCTCCTGTTATATCCCCTGCCTTACCGAAGGAACGAGGAATCTTAACTAAACTATCTCCTGCTTTTATCTTTTGACTATCCTCAACCATAATGTGAGCACCAACAGGTATGTCATAAACTTTTAGGACTTCACCTGTGGCATTTACTATTTGTATTGAAGGATTCTTAGATTTTTGACGAGATTCTATAACGACCTTATCTTGCAAACCGGTTTGATCATCGGATTCTACTCTATAAGTAACACCTTCTATTATGTTATCATAAACAATCTTTCCTCCAACCTCTGTTATTATAACAGCATTATATGGATCCCACTCTGCTATTGTGTCGCCTTTTTTCACCTCTATCTTAGAGTCAAAATATAGTTTAGCTCCATAAGGTATGTTACCTGAGGCTAAAAGAGCGTCTGTTTTTGTATCAACTATTCTAAATTCAGCAGAACGTCCAATGACAATTTGTAGTTTTTCTCCTTCTGCTGTTTTTGATTCTATTGAACGAAGTTCATCAATTATAAGTAAGCCATCATATTTTGCGGTAATCCTATAGCTTGAACCTATATCTCCACCTGCAACCCCACCGACATGGAATGTACGAAGGGTAAGCTGTGTTCCGGGTTCTCCAATTGATTGTGCTGCTATAACACCAACAGCTTCTCCTTTTTGAACCATACGTCCATAGGCTAAGTTACGTCCATAACATTTTGCACAAACTCCATGTTTAGATTCACAGGTAAGCACTGAACGTATTTCCACCTCTTCTATAGGAGAATCTTCTATCTTCTTACATATTTCTTCTGTCAATTCATCTCCTTCGTGAGCTATAAGCTCATTTGTTTGTGGATGTATAATATCATGAAGGGTAACTCGTCCTAATATTCTATCATAAAGGGTTTGTACAACTTCTTCATTTTTCTTTAATGCTGTTGTTGGAATACCTCTTAATGTACCACAATCCTCATCGGAGATTATTACATCTTGTGCAACATCAACTAAACGGCGTGTTAAGTATCCTGCATCTGCTGTTTTTAGGGCAGTATCTGCAAGACCCTTACGTGCTCCGTGTGTTGAGATGAAGTATTCTAAGACAGAAAGACCTTCTTTAAAGTTGGAGATGATTGGGTTTTCTATAATTTCTGCTCCTGTTGCACCAGACTTTTGTGGTTTAGCCATAAGTCCTCTCATACCTGAAAGCTGACGAATCTGTTCTTTTGAACCACGAGCACCAGAATCCAACATCATATAAACAGGGTTAAATCCTTGTCTATCTTTTGCAACTTTTTGCATTACGACATTAGTCAAATCCCTATTTGTATTTGTCCATACATCTATGATTTGATTATATCTTTCATTGTTGGTTATAAGTCCCATTTGATAATTTCCCATAACATCATCAACTTCCTTATGGGCTTTTTCTATAAGGACAGCCTTTTCTTCTGGGATAATAACATCACCCAAGTTGAAAGACAAACCGCCTTTGAATGCCATCTTATAACCTAAGTTCTTTATATCATCAAGGAATTTTGCAGTCTTTGCAGTTCCGCACACTTTTAGTATATCTCCTATAATATCTCTAAGTATGGTCTTTTTTAGGATTTGATTTATATAACCATATTCTTCAGGAACTACCATATTGAATAGCACTCTACCAACTGTGGTTTCTATTCTTTCTGTTTTTTTATTTCCTTCTTTATCTTTGTATTCTCTTCTTATTTTTATGTTGGCGTGTAAATCAACTGCACCTTCATTGTAAGCCATCTGTACTTCTTCGGCAGAATAGAATAGCTTTCCTTCACCCTTTATTTTATTAGCATCATCCGATGTTTTTCCTTTTGTCATATAATATAGTCCTAAGACCATATCTTGTGAAGGAACTGTTATAGGTGCTCCGTTGGCAGGGTTTAATATGTTGTGAGAAGCAAGCATTAGAAGTTGAGCTTCCAACACTGCTGCATTACCAAGTGGAACATGCACTGCCATTTGGTCTCCATCAAAGTCGGCATTGAAAGCAGAACAAACAAGAGGGTGTAATCTTATAGCCTTTCCTTCAACTAAGCGAGGTTGGAATGCTTGAATACCTAATCTATGTAGAGTAGGTGCTCTATTTAATAGGACAGGATGACCTTTTAATATGTTTTCAAGGATTTCCCATACAATAGGGTCTCTTCTTTCTACTATCTTTTTGGCAGATTTTACTGTCTTGACTATTCCTCTTTCAAGCATTTTACTAATGATAAATGGCTTGAAGAGTTCTGATGCCATTTCTTTTGGAAGACCACATTCGTGTAGTTGTAGATCTGGTCCAACAACGATAACTGAACGACCAGAATAATCCACACGTTTTCCTAATAGGTTTTGACGGAAACGTCCTTGTTTTCCTTTTAAACTATCGGATAAAGATTTTAGTGCTCTATTTGATTCAGACTTTACTGAGCTAACCTTTCTTGAATTATCAAACAATGAATCCACTGCTTCCTGCAACATACGTCTTTCATTACGCATAATAACATCAGGAGCCTTTATTTCTATTAGTCTTTTTAAACGATTGTTTCTTATTATAACTCTTCTATACAAATCATTTAAGTCGGATGTAGCAAATCTTCCTCCGTCCAAAGGCACCAAAGGTCTTAATTCTGGAGGTATAACAGGTACAACTTGAACTATCATCCATTCGGGACGATTCTCTATCCTACTTCTTGAATCTCTAAATGCTTCAACAACATTCAAACGTTTTAAGGCGTCTTGTTTTCTTTGTTGAGATGTTTCTCTATCAGCAGTATGTCTTAATTCGTATGATAATTTATCTAAGTCTAATTCTCTAAGAAGTATGATTAGGGCATCAGCACCCATTTTAGCTATAAACTTGTTTGGGTCTTCATCGTCCAAGTATTGATTTCCTTCTGGTAGGGCTGCAAGGCACTCAAAGTATTCTGTTTCATCTAAGAGTTTTCCTTTGAATATTCCTTCTTTTTCCAAAAGTCCCATATTTACTACGATGTATTTTTCATAGTAAATAACTTGTTCCAATTCTTTTGTTTTTAATCCTAATAGAGAGCCTATCTTATTTGGAAGTGATCTAAAAAACCATATATGAGCAACGGGAACAACCAATTGAATATGTCCCATTCTTTCTCTACGAACTTTTTTCTCTGTTACTTCAACACCACACCTATCACAAACAATACCTTTATAACGGATTCTTTTATATTTTCCGCAATGACACTCCCAGTCTTTTATTGGACCGAATATTCTTTCACAGAACAATCCATCTCTTTCTGGTTTATATGTTCTATAATTTATAGTCTCTGGTTTTAGAACCTCTCCTCTTGAACGTTCCAATATTGATTCAGGAGAAGCAAGACTAATTGTCATTGAATTAAAATTACTATTTATTAAGTTTTCTTTTCTTATTGACATGATTTAATGCTATTTTTTTGTTGCTTGAACTTTTGTTGGATTATTAGTTTTTTTCATTATCAAATGTTATTTCCAAACCTAATCCTCTTAGTTCGTGTATTAATACATTAAACGACTCAGGTATTCCTGGTGTTGGCATATTGTCTCCTTTTACTATAGCCTCGTAAGCCTTAGCACGTCCGACAACATCGTCTGATTTTACAGTTAGTATTTCTTGCAATATATGAGATGCACCGAATGCTTCTAATGCCCAAACTTCCATTTCTCCGAAACGTTGTCCTCCAAATTGAGCCTTACCGCCCAGAGGTTGTTGTGTTATTAAAGAATATGGTCCTATTGAACGAGCATGCATTTTATCATCTATCATGTGATGAAGTTTCAACATATAGATATAACCAACTGTTGCTGCTTGGTCAAACTTTTCTCCTGTTTCTCCATCGTATAGATAACACTTACCATTTTCAGGAAGTCCTGCCTCTTTCATATAGTTATTAACCTCATCTAATGTTGCCCCGTCAAATATTGGTGTTTGGAATGTTAATCCCAATTCCTTGCCTGCCCAACCTAAAACTGTTTCAAAGATTTGTCCTAAGTTCATACGAGAAGGCACACCAAGAGGGTTTAGAACTATATCAACAGGTTTTCCATTTTCCAAAAACGGCATATCTTCTTCACGAACTATTTTAGCAACTATACCTTTATTTCCGTGACGTCCTGCCATCTTATCTCCAACTTTTAACTTACGTTTCTTAGCAATATATATTTTTGCCATTTGAACTATACCTGTTGGAAGATCATCTCCTATTGAAACAACAAATTGCTGACGAGCGTATGCTCCTTGAATTTCTCTTAGACGAATATTATAGTTATTTAATAGTTCTTTGATTAGTTCATTAGTTTCTTTATCTGTTGTCCATTTATTAGGATCTATATTGGAATAGTCTATATCTAATAAAAGTTTTTGATTGAACTTTGTTTTCTTAGGAACAAGCTCTTCTTTAAATGTAGAATAAACTCCTTGTGAAACCTTTCCTGCTAATATCACAATTAATTTATCAACCAACTTTCCTTTTAATTCCAAAAGTTCGTTATCACATTTAAATTTCAAATCCTTTACAAGATCTTTATCCTTTGTTCTTGATTTTTTATCTTTATGTATTCTTGTGAATAGTTTCTTATCTATTACCACACCGCTTATAGAAGGTGGAACTTTCATTGAAGCATCCTTTACATCTCCTGCCTTATCTCCGAATATTGCTCTTAATAGCTTTTCTTCAGGAGTTGGATCGCTTTCTCCCTTTGGAGTAATCTTTCCTACTAATATATCTCCTTCTTTAACGTATGCTCCAATTCTTATCATACCTTTTTCGTCCAAGTCCTTTGTTGCCTCTAAACTAACATTAGGTATGTCTTTGGTAAGTTCTTCCAAACCACGTTTAGTTTCTCTAACCTCAGAAACAAATTCTTCAACATGCACAGAGGTAAATAGGTCTTCTTTAACAACTTTTTCAGATATTACAATAGCATCTTCATAGTTGTAACCTTTCCATGGCATGAAAGCTACTTGAAGGTTTCTTCCCAAAGCCAAAACTCCATCTTTTGTTGCATATCCTTCTGTAAGAACTTGTCCTTTTCTAACCTTATCACCTTTTTTAACAATAGGGCGAAGATTTATTGATGTGCTTTGATTTGTTCTTTGGAATTTTACAAATTGATATGTTTTTGTATCATTATCAAAGCTGACTTTACGTTCTCTTTCTCCTCTTGTGTAGCGAATAGTTATTTTTTGTGCATCTACATATTCTACTATACCATCACCTTCTGCCATTAACAACACTCTTGAATCTTTTGCAACGGAAGGTTCAATACCTGTTCCAACAATAGGTATTTCTGGATTTAATAGAGGTACTGCTTGACGCATCATATTAGATCCCATCAAGGCACGGTTTGCATCATCATGTTCCAAAAATGGAATTAAAGAAGCTGCTATGGAAGCTATTTGATTGGAGGCAACATCCATCAAATCCACTTCTTCTGGTGGAACAATAGGGAAATCTGCCATCCTACGAGTTTTTATTTTAGTTTCTTCAAACGTACCATCCTTTGCAATAGGAGTAGTAGCCTGAGCTACGACCTTGTCTTCTTCTTCTGCACTTAAATAAACAGGAGGTTCATCATTTAGGACTTTACAATCTTTGACCTTATAATAAGGTGTTTCAATAAATCCTAAATTATTTATCTTAGCAAATACACATAAAGAAGAAATCAAACCAATATTTGGTCCTTCTGGTGTTTCTATTGTACATAAACGTCCATAGTGAGTATAGTGAACGTCTCTTACCTCAAAACCTGCTCTTTCTCTTGACAAACCACCAGGACCTAATGCAGAAATACGTCTTTTATGTGTTAGTTCTGCAAGAGGATTGGTTTGATCCATAAATTGAGACAACTGATTTGTCCCAAAGAAAGAATTTATTACAGAGGATAATGTCTTTGCATTAATTAAATCTGTTGGAGTAAAGACTTCATTGTCTCTAACATTCATTCTCTCTTTTATTGTGCGAGACATTCTTGATAGCCCTACTCCAAATTGAGCGTATAGTTGTTCTCCAACTGTTCTAATTCTACGATTACTTAAATGGTCAATATCATCAACCTCTGCTTTGGAATTGATAAGTTCAATTAAGTATTTTATAATGGAAATAATATCCTCTTGAACTAATACTTTTGTTTCAGGAGGAATATTTAAATTTAATTTTGTATTGATTCTATAACGACCTACATCACCTAAATCATATCTTTTATCTGAAAAGAATAATTTTTCAATAATTCCTCTTGCAGTTTCTTCATCAGGTGGTTCTGCACTTCGCAATTGTCTATATATAAATTCTACTGCTTCCTTGGCATTATTTGCAGTATCTTTTTGTAGTGTATTAAAAATTATTGAGTAGTCACTTGAAGAAGAATCATCGGTGTGTAATAATATGGTCTGAACTCCTGCATTTAATATCTCGCCTATATATTCTTCTGTGAGTTCTGTTTCACGATCTATTATAACCTCTGTCCTTTCAATAGAGACAACTTCTCCTGTATCCTCATCAACGAAATCTTCAATCCAAGCCTTAACAACTCTTGCAGCCAATTTTCTGCCTATAACCTTACTTAGGTTGGTTTTAGTTGCCTTAACTTCTTCTGCTAAATTAAAGATTTCTAATATATCTTTATCTGTTTCATAACCTATTGCCCTTAGTAGTGTGGTAATAGGAAGTTTTTTCTTTCTGTCTATATAGGCATACATTACATTATTTATGTCTGTTGTAAATTCCATCCAAGAACCCTTGAAAGGAATTATACGTGCATAATATAACTGCATACCATTTGTATGTGTTGTTGTTCCAAAGAAAACTCCGGGCGAACGATGTAATTGAGATACTACTACCCTTTCAGCTCCATTTATTACAAATGTTCCCTTTGGTGTCATATATGGAATCATTCCCAAATATACCTCTTGTATTATAGTTTCAAAATCCTCATGTTCGGGATCTGTACAATACAATTTCAATTTAGCTTTTAATGGGACGCTAAATGTAAGCCCTCTTTCTAAACACTCATCAATAGAATAACGAGGTGGATCTATAAAATAATCAAGAAATTCTAAGACAAAATTATTCCTTGCATCTGTTATAGGAAAATTCTCTGAGAATACTTTATATAATCCCTCATTTATTCTGTTTTCAGAATTTGTTTCAAGTTGAAAAAAGTCTCTGAATGACTTTAATTGAATATCCAAAAAATCAGGATAATCAAAATGTTTTACTGACGCAAAACTTACTATATTGTTGTTATTATTTGCCAAGGTCTATGAATTAAATTAGTTAAAAGTAAGATATATATACAAACACAAACAAGGAATAGGTATTCTATACATTAAAGAATACCATATTCCTATATTAAAACGTAGTGAAATTTCTTATTTTACTTCTACTTTTGCACCAGCTTCTTCTAATTGAGCTTTTAGTGCTTCTGCTTCATCTTTAGAAACCCCTTCTTTCAATGGTTTTGGAGCTGCATCAACTAATTCTTTAGCTTCTTTTAGTCCAAGACTACAAAGGTCTTTTACTAATTTTACTACATTTAGTTTTGAAGCTCCTGCTTCAAGAAGAACAACATCAAAAGATGTCTTTTCTTCAGCTGCTGCTGGACCTGCTGCTGCTGGACCTGCTGCTACAGCAACTGCTGCTGCTGCTGGTTCAATTCCGTATTCTTCTTTTAATATATCAGCTAATTCTTTTACTTCTTTTACTGTAAGATTAACCAATTGTTCTGCAAATGATTTTAAATCTGCCATATTCTTTCTTTTTAATGAGTTTAATAATTTTTAATAATTTTTATCTTTCCGACAATGTTTTCACTACACCAGATAATGTGTTACCACCACTCTGCAATGCTCCAATAACATTTTTAACAGGAGATTCTAATGCTGCAATAATATCAGCAATAAGTTCTTTCTTAGACTTGATATTTATCAATAGGTCTAAATTATTATCTCCTAAATAAAACGCTTCTTCAACATAAGCAGCCTTAAATATAGGTTTTGGAGACGATGCTCTAAAATCTTTAATTAGTTTAGCGGGTACATTATTAACATTAGAAAGCATTATAGAGGTTGCACCTTCCAAAGATGAAAAAATCTCTGAATAATCTATTGATGATTTTTCCATTGCTTTTCTTAGTAAAGTATTCTTTACTGTCATAAGTTTTACCTCTCTACGGAAGCAAAGCCTTCTCAATTTTGCTGTATCAACTGAATTTAATCCAGCAATATCAACCAAATATATGTAAGGATACTTTGCTAATTCTATTCCTATAGAATCAATTAATTTTCCTTTATCTTCTTTTTTCATGTTTTAGATAATTTACTCTTAGAAGATTATTTACTTATGGATTTAGGATCAACCTTTACTCCTGGACTCATAGTTGAAGATAGTGTTACACTCTTCATATAAGTTCCCTTTGCAGCAGTTGGTTTTAGTTTTAAAATAGTTGATAAAACTTCATTGGCATTATCACAAATTTTGTCGTTTTCAAACGAAATACGAGCAACACTTGTGTGTATGATACCATATTTATCTACTTTAAAATCTATTTTACCTGCCTTTACTTCTTGAACAGCTTTACCGACTTCCATTGTAACAGTACCTGTTTTAGGGTTAGGCATTAAGCCACGAGGACCTAATATTTTTCCTAACGCTCCTATCTTAGGCATGACACTTGGCATTGTAATAATTACATCGATATCCGTCCAACCGCCTTTTATTTTTTCTAAATATTCATCTAGTCCAACATAATCGGCTCCGGCTGCCTTAGCTTCTTCTTCCTTATCAGGAGTACAAAGAACTAATACTCGTTTTGTTTTGCCTGTTCCATGTGGAAGAGTAACAATACCTCTAACCATTTGATTTGCCTTACGAGGATCAACTCCAAGACGTACATCAACATCAACTGATGCATCAAACTTTGTGTAGGTAATATCCTTCACAATCTTAACAGCCTCTTCAAACGAATATAGCTTTGTCAAATCATATTTTGCTAAAGCCTCTTTTTGTTTCTTCGATTGTTTTGCCATTTTTGTAAAATTTCTTTTTTAATAAATGTTAAGGAACTATTCCTTAACTGTAATCCCCATACTTCTTGCCGTTCCCTTTACAATGGACATAGCAGAATCAATAGTGAAGCAATTCAAATCTACCATTTTTGCCTCTGCAATTGTTTTTACTTGATCCATTGTTACAGAAGCAACCTTTACTCTGTTTGGCTCTGCTGAACCACTTTTAAGTTTAGTCGCTTCTTTTAGTTGCACAGCAACAGGAGGGGTCTTTATTACAAAATCAAAGGATTTATCAGAATACACAGTAATTATAACAGGAACTATTTTTCCTGCTTGTTCTTGTGTACGAGCATTAAACTGCTTGCAAAATTCCATTATATTTACTCCCTTTGCTCCTAATGCTGGACCTACAGGAGGTGATGGATTGGCAGCAGCCCCTTTAATTTGTAATTTGATTAATCCTGCAACTTCTTTTGCCATTTTTTGATGGGTGCTTAAAGATTTAATAATTAATTAAGATTATTCTTTCTCAACTTGAATAAAGGAAAGTTCAACAGGAGTTTTACGACCAAAGATCTTAACCGTAACCTTCATTTTCTGCTTTTCTTCATTCACTTCTTCAATTATACCAGAGAAATTACTAAAAGGTCCATCTGTTATCTTAACAGATTCTCCTTTAATAAAAGGCTCCAATAATTCTCCTGTTAAACCATGCAATTCGTCTATTTGTCCTAAAATTCTCTTCATTTCCGATTCCTGAACAGGAACAGGATTTCCGCCTTTTTCAGACAAAAAACCTATTACATTAGTTGTATTTTGAATAACATGAGCGACCTCTCCTACCAATTGAGCTTCCACTAATACATATCCAGAATAAAGATTCCTCTCTTTGGAGATTCTTTTTCCGTTACGTACAGAGAAAACCTTTTCTGTTGGTATTAGGATTTGTGGAACATAATCGCTAAGATTATGGCGGAAAATTTCGCTTTCAATATACTCTTTTGCTTTTCTTTCCTTTCCTGCTATCACTCTTAAAACATACCATTTTTTAGGTTGATCACTCATAAATTGAAAAAATTGAAATTGATATAATCATCAAAAAAATAAACAATAAAAAAACTGCCTCATATATCTCAAGACTAAGTCAAATGGGAAGCAAGATATATGATAAGTATGACAAACTAAGCCATCATACTATATAAATAACCAAGCAAGCCTTTCCACATTAATGTTGGATGAACTCCCGTAACTATATCCATAAAAAATATTATTAGGGCAATAATTAAAGAAGCCACAAACACTACCATAGTACTATTTGTAAGTTCCGACATTGTAGGCCACGACACCTTATGAACAAGTTCATCATAGCTGTCTTTTACGTAATTAATTATCTTAGACATTTAATTATTTATTTTATTTTTAGCAGGGGCGGAGAGATTCGAACTCCCATCAACGGTTTTGGAGACCGCGATTCTGCCATTGAACTACGCCCCTAAAAATTATGGAGAAATTATTTCTCCATAATTCTTATTCATATTCAAAAAAACTTTACTTAATCTAATATTTCTGTCACCTGACCTGCACCAACTGTTCTACCACCTTCACGGATAGCAAAACGAAGATTTAAGTTAAGTGCTATTTCAGATATTAAATCAACAGTTATTGTTAAGTTATCTCCTGGCATAACCATTTCCACTCCTTCAGGAAGAGTAATTTCTCCTGTAACGTCTGTTGTTCTAAAATAGAATTGAGGACGATATTTATTGTGGAATGGAGTGTGACGTCCGCCTTCTTCTTTCTTTAAGATATAAACCTCAGCTTTAAATTTCTTGTGAGGAGTAACAGAACCCGGTTTAGCAATAACCATACCACGGCGTATTTCGTCCTTATCTATACCTCTAAGTAATAGACCTACGTTATCACCAGCTTCACCTCTATCTAATATCTTACGGAACATTTCAACTCCTGTAACAGTTGATTTAAGTTTTTCTGCTCCCATACCAATTATATCAACAGGGTCTCCTGAGTTTATAACTCCTGTTTCTATTCTTCCTGTTGCAACAGTACCTCTACCAGTTATTGAGAATACATCTTCTATTGGCATTAAGAAATCTTTATCTATATCTCTTGGAGGAAGTGGAATCCATGTATCCACAGCATCCATAAGTTCTTTTATCTTTTCAACCCACTTAGGTTCCATATTCAATCCTCCTAATGCAGATCCTCTAATAACAGGAGTATTGTCTCCATCAAAATTATAGAAAGAAAGCAAATCACGGATTTCCATTTCAACTAAGTCTAACAATTCAGGGTCATCAACTAAATCCACTTTGTTCATAAACACAACTAAACGAGGAACACCTACTTGACGAGCCAAAAGGATATGTTCTCTTGTTTGTGGCATAGGACCATCTGTTGCAGCAACAACAATAATTGCTCCGTCCATTTGAGCAGCACCTGTTACCATGTTTTTTACATAGTCAGCGTGACCCGGACAATCCACGTGAGCATAGTGACGATTTGCTGTTTCGTACTCTACGTGTGCTGTGTTAATTGTTATACCTCTTTCCTTTTCTTCAGGAGCAGAGTCTATAGAATCAAATGATTTAATTTCTGATAACCCTTGTTCAGCTAAAACTGTTGTTATTGCAGCAGTCAAAGTTGTTTTACCATGGTCAACGTGTCCTATGGTACCAATATTAACATGGGGTTTTTTACGTTCGAATTTTTCTTTAGCCATAATAATTGACGTATTAATAATTGTTTATAATTTTATTTTCTTTATTCTCTTTATTATAATTTCCTTTAATAAAGAAAAGAGCCATTGACGAGACTTGAACTCGTGACCCCTTCCTTACCAAGGAAGTACTCTACCACTGAGCTACAACGGCTTGGAATTAATTTCATACCAATAAGAACGAGACAGATACTACTATCTCGCTCTTATGCTCTGAGCGGAAGACGGGCTTCGAACCCGCTACCTATAGCTTGGAAGGCTATCGCTCTACCAAATGAGCTACTTCCGCTTATTTTCTAATTTGTTTGTGGGAAGGGCTGGATTCGAACCAACGAAGGCGTCGCCAACAGATTTACAGTCTGCCCCATTTAACCACTCTGGAACCTTCCCATTAATTGAGCCGATAGAGGGATTCGAACCCCCGACCCGCTGATTACAAATCAGCTGCTCTGGCCAACTGAGCTACATCGGCATTGTCTTTTTCAAAAGAAAAGGCTTGCAAAATTAAAACTAATTAATGATATGACAAAATTTTTTATTATTTTTTTAACATATCTTTTTTCAAAGATCAACTCTTACTTCTGTAAAAAGAGGGTGCAAAAATAAAAACTTTGAGCAATTCAACCTAATTTTTTTGAATAAAAAACACAAAAAATCATATATATAAATAATAATAGGCTATAAATAAATGATATGCTTAATTTCTTTTTACAACATATATTAAATCCTATTACATTATTTTTCTCCAAAAACCTCCCTATAATCTCTCAATATTTTCAATTTTTTTCCAAAATCTCTACTTGAAAAAACAAGAACAAAACAATAAAAAAATAAAACGCTGTTTTAGTTTCCTAAAACGAAGAAATAATTTTCTAAAACGAAGAAATAATTTACTAAATCTTCGTTTTAGGCGACCTGAATCATAGAGAGATAGAAATGCTATCAAAATCCCAAAATTGGAGAATTTTCTTTTCTGTTTTGAATAAAGGGATAAAAATTAATAAGATTGAGAATTTTTTATTAATTCATTTTTAATTGATTCTTCATTTTCTCTCATAGCATTTTGAAAATCAATAAAACTTTCAGCATTTTTTGGAATAGCTAACCCTAATTTTCTCAGAGAGCCGTCAGTATCTTTTATTTTGTATTTTTCATCAAAAGATATTTCTGGATGCGGAAATAATAGAAAACCTTCAGTAGAATTAAATCTATACATATAAGTTATTGTTTTGTAGTAAATGCTTGTAGCTTTTTCATCATCTCCTATATTCTTTTTGTTTTCTAATGGAATATATTTTGCATCACCAACCTTTATTGGTTGTTCCTTGCTTATAAAATCGGGATAAATTGGTTGAAAATTTTCAAATAAATATTCCTTATCCTTTTTTGTTTTATTTTCTGGATGAATAAAATTATCTTGTAAAACCTTATTTAGATATTCTTCCCATAGCCAAGCACCATCAAAAAGTAATCCGTAAATTTTATCGTTTTTTGCACCAAATGTTATTTTTTCATGCCTTAATATTCTCAAACAAATTTTCTGTAATTCCTTGTATTCTGTAAAATATGGATGTGAAACGGGTTTTAAATTTGCTGAAATTATTTTTTGTCGGGCATTTTTATTATATGTTTGCTGTGTTATAAAACAAAATTTACTCACAATGTCACGCATTTCACTATCAGAAGTCAAAAGATTAGAACCCCAAGGATGAGTTCTTATATGTTCTATTGTATGTCTTATTAATTGATTTAACGTATTGTCATAATTATGCTCTCTCATAGAGTAAGCAACTTTTCCACAAAAAGGAATATTTGTACGAATATGTCGCTTAACATCTGTCGTTCCTTTTATATTTGCATCATTATATTCTTCCCTTTTATATGCCTTATATAAACTTTGTTTATATGCCTTTTTTAGATAATATGGAAATAAGTAAAGTAAAAAATCCCAAATATTTTCTTTGTTTGGAGTTTGTTCAAATTTAAAAATATTTATTGAAAATACTTTTTGCAACATATAATGCAAGAAGTAATCATTTTCATCTTTTGCAAAACGAGAAGATATTGTAAGTTGGGTTTCATTTTTACCAACAAATCCCATAATATTAGATGTAATCAATTTTTTATCTTTCTCTTGTAAAGAAAAAATAGGTGATTTCTCTATATCATCATGATATTTTTCAGAAGATTTAGGGAAAATAAACAAATCAGGACTATTTTTACATAAATCCTCTATTTTGCAATTGCCAATAGACAAAAGGTTTTCCCAGTGTTCGTCAAGCTCTTTTTCAGATAAATGTTCATCAAGCTCTTTGAGAGTTTTGCCACAATTATTGTCCGTTGTTCTTAGCATCGTAGGCTTCCTTCAATTCTTTTATTTTTGTTCCTGCTTCTGGCATACCACGCAAATATTCTTTTAAAAGTGGCTCTAAACGCAAATTCCAAATTTCTTCATAATCTGTTTTTGGCTCGCCATCCTTATCAAGAAAATATGTACCTCCTATATGATACGATGAATTTAAGCCTTCAATATCTTGAATCTTGTCATTTAAACTTTTCATTCTTTTCTTTATCTCTTCAGATAAATCCATCTTTTCAGCACTTTTTTCTGCTGTGATTTCTATCCAAGTAAAACGTCTTCGCATAGCAAAATCAAAACTCTCCACACTACGATCAATATCATTCATTGTACCGATTATATAGACATTTTCAGGGATATAGAATTTTTCTTCCCCTTCGTGCATATTAGCATATTGTATTTGTACTGCACCTTTTTTACCCCTATAACTTGGGTCAATGGAAAAAAACAATTCACCAAAAATTTTGGAAATCTCACCACGATTAATTTCATCTATAATAAAAACGTATTTTTTATCACCTGTCTCTTCCTTTGCTTTTTTACAAAACTCTTTAAATATCCCATCTCTTAATTCAAAACCAATATTTCCATTTTCATCTGGCGGTGTTGGTCTCAATCCTTCTACAAAATCAGTATAATCATACGAAGGATGAAACTGTACAAAGGCAAATTGCTCACTGTTTTCAAGCTCTTCATATGTATTTACACTTATCATTTGTTTAGCTATTTCCTTAGCTAAATGAGTTTTCCCCGTACCGGGAGCACCAGTAAAGATTAAATTCTTATTTGCTTTTAATAAATCAATATATTCATTCATAGTTCTATTTTTTAACCAATCTTTGCATTCTTTTATATCAAATTCTGCACCAAATTGATAAAATTCTTCTTTGTATTCTTTTGTATATTCAATAAATTTTTGCACTATATCATCATACAACATCTTTATAACATCTTCTACCGGAAAAGTACAATAAGATTCTTCTTTTATCTCCTCAGCTTTATCATTCTGTTTGTATCCATTATATGTATAGCTATCAATATGAAAATTAATTCCGTCTTTGTCTGAACCTAAAACAAAAAATATTTTACCCCATAAAACATCAGCAATCTCTGCAGGATATATCCTCAGCCAATGATACGGTGAATATTTTTGTGCCATATTCAAAGATCTAATTTGCCAATCAACGTTAAATAATTTTGTCTCTCTAAGCAACGTACCAATCTCTCCTAATTTTTTATATGCATTATCAAGTTCTTCTTTGGCTACTTGTGGTACTTCATTACGATATCTATCTCCATATTTTTCAAATGCATCAAAATCATTTTTTGAGAAATTATTTATATTTTCCATATATGTATTTTTTACCTTTTAATATTTCCAATTAATTTAAAACATTTAACATTTCCGCCAACAAAAATAATTTATTTACACAATACAATCCAAATATTTTTCAATAAAAATGCAGCACTATATATATATCAATTGCTTATTGTTTTATTTATTTTATCTCTTTCTTCCATTTTGTAATATTAATAAGTTGAGGGGTGTTTATTAATTTATTGGATTGTTCATCTATTAGGGCTGCATTTGAATATAATATAATTTTGTCATTAGCTTACAATCAGCAAATAGTTTATTTGCAAAAGCAAGAGATTGCATCAAAATACCACATCCCCTTACTATGGTTATATGAAAAATGGATTTTCAAAAAAATTTGAATAATTTTTCAGAAAATTTTTGAGAAATTCTCCTTGAAAAACACATAAAAACGCAAGAAAAAATAGAATAAAAACGCTCCCTTTTAGCAAAAGACAACAAAAAACACAGCGTTTTTATCTTTTTTCAGCATTTTTAAACTTCATTTCCTTGCCATATTCACGCCCAATGGTAAGGCAAGAGGAAAAGAACGCAAAATTTAGGCATCATAACTTACTGATAATGGTTTCAACCTCTTTATCAATGAGAGGATTATATCCTTCAAAAATTGAAAAATTTTTGATCGTGTTTTGAATAATTGAATAGGGATTAGTGGAATAAGAAATGTTCTTTTACAAATAAAATCACAAGAATTTGTTAAAATCAAATTAACTTCATATTAATTAACTTTTAATTTAACTTTTTAAAGTTTCTGCATCAAATGTTAAAATTTGGATTTTAACATTTTTGTATTTATTATTTTTATACATTTGCCGTCATAATGCATAGTTAATTATTTAAGTTAAAAATATTTCTTAAAATATATAGAATATTAATTCCTTAATTGTGTAATCAAATAAATGATTTGAATATGGCAAAAATTAGAGTAAAAGATACAAGTGTTACAATTATATCACTTAATGAAAGTGATTATATTTGTTTGACTGATATAGCAAAATATAAAAGTGATAATCCAAATGCAGTTATTGGGAATTGGCTACGCAATAGAAATACTATAGAATATCTTGGTATTTGGGAAAGTTTATATAATCCAAATTTTAAACCCCTCGAATTTGAGGGGTTTAGAAAAAAGCAGATGTGTTAAACGTTGCTATGTTTGGCATAACTGCTAAAATATGGAGAGAACAAAATCCAGAATTGAAAGGAAATATTCGTGATTATGCAACTATAAATGAATTGATATGTCTTTCCAATATGGAAAATATTAATGCTATTTTCATTGATCAAGGCATTCCACAAGGAGAACGACTTGTAAAACTCAATAAAATTGCTATTGAACAAATGCAAATATTGGAAGATGACAAAAATAGAAAATTATTGAAGTAAATTATACTTTACTGATGAATTGACAAAAAAAAGACAACATACAAATATTTCTTATGAGCTTACAAAGAAATTCTAAAGCTCATTTCCTTGCCATATTCACGCCCAAGGGTAAGGCAAGAGAAAAAGAACGCCTGCATTTGGCATTATAACTTGCTGATAATGGTTTCAAGCTCTTTATCAATGAAAGGATTACTTGCTTTGAAAATTGAAAAATTTTCAAGACAACTTTGAAAAAAAATGTCAATAAACCCTAAAATAAAAGAGAAAACAAAAAATAAAGAAATAATTATATTACAAAAATAATGTATTTTTGTACTTTAAGAAAATAAATACTTATTACTCTACATTA
>JAISIA010000047.1 GCA_031262295.1 Bacteroidales bacterium
GAATAAGGCTCTTTTAATTCTTCTTGTTTTCATTTTCGTAAATATAAACAGCGTCTTGATTTATTGCCTCATTAAGAGTTATTCCTTGTTCTATTGCTTTTCGTTTTATCTCATTAAGCCATTTAGGATCTATTCTGATAGATTTCTTTATATCTTCAATTCTTTGATACCTTAAATTAAATCCTTCACCATTTACAAAGAACATATCATAAACTATTTCTATAAATCCAAATCCAAATACATCTAAGTTAGGTTCTGTTTGCATTAGTATTATTAAATCGAATTTCTTTATCTCTTCTTTTAAATCCCTATTTGAAACATAGTCATCAAATTTATAATTTTTTGAAGAGTTTTTTAGATAAATCTCTTTAAAATAGTACCAAAATTCACTTCTATCAAATAATTTATTTGATAAGCCAAGATTGTATATTACCCACCAAAAACTATCTGCAATAATAAGAGGACGAACTTTTTTCTTATCCGCCTTTGAGGAATCAATATGTATAACAGGATAAGCCAAATTTCCACCTTTTTCCAAAGCAAATACATTTATTGAATTTCCAATATCATTATCATAATCAAGAGGTGTTTTGCTTGGAATTAGAGAATCAATAATTATTTGTGGAGTATTTATATTATTTAATTTTGAAATAAATCTTAAAATAGAATCTAATGCCAAAGTATATGCATATTTTGTCCAATGGATGCCATTTTTTGTCATAAGATCATATTTTGAAGTATCCTTCATTTTAATTAAATAGTTGTCAAAGTTAATATATGGTATATTTGTTTTGCTAATACGTTTTAAAATTTCTTCATAATTTGTTTTTACACTATTTTTTGGAATATAATTATCAGGAATATATTCAGGAAAATATCTTGCTTTAGTTGGAGCAAACATTACAATTAAATTCTTATTTAATTTTGTAAGGGTATCTTGTATCTTTTCAAGTTTATATATTTTAGAATCTATAACAGAGTCTCCAATATATGTTTCTTCATTTATTGCCTCCAAATACATTCTTTCATATAAGTAAGCATCTTTTCCATATATTATTTGATCATTTGGAGAAGTTGAAAGAACGCTATAATAAAATTGATTATTAACTCTAATTAAAAAAGGCTTAAACCCTAAATGATCCTTTGCAAATTTTTCAAAAGAGGCTTGATATTGATTGTTAAACCATAAAGAAGAATTAAATTTAGGTCTGTCTTCCATTTGAAAAGACCCCGCGAGAGATTTAAAACTTATAATAGGAAAATAGCTTTGTAACAAAAAAAGAGATAAAATTGCAACAAAAAATACAAATAGAATGGTTTTTATAATTTTTTCTTTCATAGTTTTATATTTTTATTTGAAATATTTAAAGAGGCATTATTCCTATTTTAATAGACTATTTCTTTTGAAGAACAAAAATACATTATTTTTATAACTTATAATCTTTTTGATTATTTTAATATTGGTGTTTTGTTTGTTTTTAGTAGATTTTGCATAATAAAAAAAGTAAGCCTGATAAACTTATTTATCATTTATCAGGCTTTTTATTAGTTTATTTAAATAAATATTATTCAGCAGCTACTCTCCCACTATTACATAAATTTGCATCTGTTGAAGCATGAAAAACAGCACCATCAGCAACATGTAAGCTGAAGCCATTACCAAAAGTAATTTTATTGCTTGCTTTTACTCTTAAACTATAACCTGTTGGAATGTTTATAGCACAAGTCATATTAACAATATTGCCAGTAATAGATTGGTATGATATATTTTCTGTAGTATCTATATCATTATTTACTGTAACAGTATCCGTACAACTTTTCCGTTGATATACTCTTACATAATCAACTTCCATTTGTGCTGGAAAAGGAGTAGTAGGATATGGTGTAATATAATAAGAACCAATAGTATCAGTATGCATAACAGCTATACCAAACAATATATGCATAGCTTCTCGTGGAAATGCTTTAGTTTTATAATATCCTATACCTTGATTTATTTGACCACAATAACGAGCAATTCTTGATGCTCTAGACATAGAAGTATAATATGGAGTTCTTCTTATAAGTGTACTATCTACATAATATTCTATTTTATCTTCATCCCATGTAAGGGTAAATATATGGAAATTCCCATCTATAAATGCATTGCCATGATTACGTTGACAATCAATGCGATCTTCACCATTATAGACATGCCATATATTAGTAGTATATTCTTTGTCAGTATTTGTTCTATTTAATACCTCAAATATATCTATTTCACTATATTCAGTATAGTCGCCAGTTTCGGAATCCAATATTCCATGAAACATCCAAAAAGCAGGCCATAATCCTTGTGTTGATGGAATCTTTATTCTTGCTTCAAACCTCCCATTAATTGGGAACCTTGCTTTGCTTATTATTTCACCGGATGTAAATTCAAAATCATCATAAACCATATCCTCTTCTTCCCAAGTTTCAGTATAATGAAGTACATTAGTCAAATTTTCTCTTTTGGTAATGAGTTTTAATAATCCATCTTCAACAACTACATTATCTCTTGTAAGGAATGCTTTTGTCATTTCAAAATCAAAATCCCTTATTACACCTCCGAGAATATCCCATTTAGATTCATCAAGAGAATTTCCATCAAAGTTGTCTTCAAATATAATCATATAGGGATTATAATCACAAGGCATACTTTGTGTAACTGTCTCTATTGGACTATAACCATTATCACAAAGTTTTTCAATTTGCGAAAAAGCATTCAGACAAAAAGTATTCAAAAGAAAGAATACAATACTCCCTAATTTTATATACGTTTTCATAATCCATATATTTATTTAGTTAATATCATTTTTTTAGAATCTATTTCCTTTCCATCAACAAATAAAGAATATATATACATACCTGCTTCAAGATTATTTGCCGAAAGAATATAGGATGCTTGTCCCTTATTGGATAAAACAATATGTTTTATTTGTGTTCCATTAAGATTATAAATGTAAATATCTGCATTAATTGCAGTATTTGGAATGTAATATTCTATCTTAGTATCATTATTAAAAGGATTAGGAGTGTTTTGATATAGTTTAGCTTTTTCTGCTTTGCTATCATTAGTATTATTATCACCATTAAGAATATATTTTTTAAGATATGCATTTTCTTCTTTTAAGTTTTCTATCTCTTGACTTAATTCTTGTACTGATTTTACCAATTCAGGAATAAAGCCAATATAATTAACTTCTTTAAGATCCAAATCTTTATTATAATGAACTAATTTAGGATAATTTATTTCCACATCTTGTGCTAAGAAACCATTATTATTCTCTTGTATAAATTTCAATTCTTCATTTGCAGAGCTTGATGTATCAGTATTTTTAAACAAATATTCATCTTTATAATCAAAATTTACAAGATTTAATTTATTAATCTTATCCAATGCATTATCCATTGGTTTGATATTCTTCTTTACTTTCTTATCAGAAATGCTAAAAAGAGTATTAGTATGCACTTGTGTAGTATATACGTATCTTGTATATACATAATGAAATTCATTATCTAACGTACCTATCTTAGCATTACTTGGAAATTGAGGTTTTAATGTTACAACTTGATTTCCGCTTGAACCAGTATTAGTAATATACAATCCAACGTTATTAATAGGATCAGGACAAAAATAAGATTCACCTAATACTTGAAAAAAGTATGGAGGTTCTAATCCCCAAGTTTCTCCTATTGCGACTTTATTATTCATTACGCTAATTTGTCCAAAAGATATTGTAGAATATGATACTACAAAAATTATTATTAATGTTTTTACTAAATTTTTCATGTTTTATGTTGTTTTAAATTATTATTATTTTATTTATTAGCTAATAGTAAATAGGAATAGAGTTATTTTTTTTGTTTAAAATTTTGGAGACATATATTTTTTTGCTATATGTCTCCAAAGACACTCAAATTATTTTTGCATAAAAAGAATATGCCTTTTAAGTGTAGAAATTGTTTTAATATAAATTCTTTATTTATAAATTCAGAAAAACACATAACATTGTCGTTTTGCGTATGTATGTATGTATGTATGTATGTATGTATGTATGTATGTATGTATGTATGTATGTTGCGGCACAAAAAGATTTACCCTTTCAAAAAGGAAGTATAAATTATGAAAAAGGGTATTAAGTGCTTTCATAAATTTTACCTTATTTCTCGGGGCAAAAGTATAAAATGTATTTTATAAAAACAAATTATTTTGCAATTTTTTTCATTTTTATAAAATATAGGCATTTCCTTGTAAAAAGTAATCATAAATTTTATATAACTTAGGTAATACAAAAATAGTTCTAAGACCCAATAAGATTTCCCAAATTCTTAGAGAAATGGAGTTTTCTCAAAAGAAAATCAAAGGCAATAGATTTTGGTGCGTGAAAAGAATAGATGGGGCTATAAATTCTATATAATTGATAACAAAAATAAATTAAAAAAAAGGGGCAGGGGGCAAGGGGTCAGGCATTTTTACAAACTTTTTTTATAATCACTAAAATCCCGCTAAAGATAGAATACTTAGCGGGATTTCTTTTACTAAATAAATTTTTTTCCTCATTTTTTATGCCCCCTGCCCCCTTTTTTAATATTTTTTTACACTTATTTTTTATCAATATATAAAATAAAATTTCTGTAATATGTTGTAAAGAAATGCGAATAAACAATAAAACCTTTAGTTTTTTTTAATAAATGTCGGCTCATGCCAAACGCTGTTTTAGTTTCCTGAAACGAAGAAATAATTTTTTAAAACGAAGATTTAATTTTCTAAAACCTCGTTTTAGGCGTGCTGAAATATAGATACATAAGAAGACTACCCGACTTCCGTTAAGACAATTAAATGCCCGTTGCGGTTTAGATTGTAGACTTTTTTAAGAACAAATATTATTTTCTATAATTAATCAACAAGCACAACACGAATGCCTTTATTTAGTGGATATTCATGAGCATAATAATTTGGCAAAGCATTGGTGCGGAAAGTAACACGGCATTCTTCAGCCTCATCACTAAAACCACCACCACGTACCACGGCAGAATATTTAGGAATTGAAGAAGAAGAAGGTCCAGTAGGGTCAATTTGCATTTCTTCAGAATAAGGGCCATAAAAATCACTGCACCATTCCATAACATTTCCGCTCATATCATAAATGCCAAGTTCATTAGGAAGTTTTTCTCCAACAGGATGTATTTTATAATAATCTGTACTACTATCATAACTATTATCAATATACCATCCTACACTATCTAAATTATCACTTCCACTATACTTATATCCCTTACTTTTATTGCCTCCTCTTGCAGCATATTCCCATTCTGCTTCTGTTGGCAAACGATAATGCTTACCTGTTAATTCACTAAGACGAGTGCAAAAATCTATTGCTTGCTCCAACATCATATTCATTACAGGGTAGTTATCACCTAAATAAGTTGTTTCCATAATCCCATATTTTGGCAAATCACCCATAATTTCTATCCATTGAGATTGTGTTATCTCATATTTGCTAATAGAAAAGCTGCTAATAGTAACACTATGGGCTGGTAATTCATTACTTCTACAATCACTTCCTTGTTCATCGGTGCATCCCATAATAAAAGTACCACCTTCAACAACTACCATTTCTGGTTCGTAAGTTTTCTTTGTATTATTAGTTGTTGTTTCTTCCTCACTACAACCATAAATACTAATAATTGCTATTGCAATAATTCCAATAAAAAATGTTTTAAAAATGTTTTTCATAATAATGTTTATTAAATTTGGTTTAAAATAAATTAAAAAGATGTTTTTTTCTTTTTTCAAAGACAAAAATACATCTTTTTTCTAATTTGCAATTCTTTTTTAATAATTTAATGAATTATCACTCTATAATTCAGTCGGCAAGCCACCAAGTGGCTTTTATTAGTCCTAATGGAACTTAGGGGTAAATTTCTTATCTTTGTTGTGATAATTTTTTCAAAATTACCTAAGTTCATATCTTCTTGCATTGAGACATAGAAGAATTTCTTCATTAGTTCCTCCTCTTGTGAAAAAACTGCAACTTCTTCATTATATAATAAAAAAAATGGTGTATTAATAGGAAAATGCCTTAATAGATAAAATAATTAGCCTTGTTTTTGCGTTTGAGGTATTGGTGTATAAAAATTTTTGCTGTATTTTTGCAGCATACTAATAAACTAAAAGAGCTTATGGAAACACTAACATTATCATTGGTAATATTGGCAATAATATCTATTGCATACGGAACTTTTTGCTTAATTAGATTCTTTTTAAATCTTAGATACAAAAACCGAGCAAAAATAAATCCCAACTTAGTAAAACGCAGTTTTGGGATGGTCTATAATAAAAAGACGGGCAAAATAGAGGCTGACAATAAGATTATAACTCCATACTAAAAAACTCCTAAAACATTATGGCAAAAAATAAAGAAAGATCTCTATTATTAGGGAATCTTTTACAATGTATGGACTTCATTGGATGGGTCCCTTGCATAAATAAAGAATTATCCTTAAAACTTTTTGACACAACCAACTCTTCCTCTTTTGATTATATAAATAATAATCAATCTACATTATTAGGAGATATTGATAAGTATTCTGTGTCTATAAAAACAGCACAAGGAGATTATATAGAAGAGATTATACAAAAACATTACATTGTAGCTTCTTCATTCTATACTTGTAGGGATTCTAAGATTGGCAAGGATTTCAATAGATCGTTTAGATTTATATTTATTGGTGCAATAAATGATAAAACTTATAAAGAATCATTTGCTGATTGTTTATGGATAGACGAAGAAGAATTAGAATATGAAGAAAATTTACTTTTAGGTAAATTAATAATTCTTCCCTATTTAGGCAAGGTAAGAAAAGAGGAAAATGAATTTTTAATAGCAATAAAAGAATTAACTAAAATAAATAATAACTATAATAAAAAATTCAATGAGACAAGTTCTTCTTTTGAAGAATTACACCAAGTTAAGAATGAATTATTAGAACAATATAAAAAGGTAGAACAATGTGTTAGAGATATAGAAAATTTAGAAGAAGTAGAATATATAGAGAAAGAAGGAAAGGAAAAATTACATAGACCTACAATATTGGATGTTGCATTATATAGAGATGGTGTTTTATTTCTAAAAGATTATATTGGATATATCGTAGATGATGAAGAAGATAAATATGTAAGAGATCATTTTGAAGAGGATACATTAGAAAATTATGCCGATCATATACCTATTCATAGAATATATAAGATGGGGTATCACTTTATAAAATTTCTTTTCCATAAGAATTATTATCATGATGAAAAAGATGATACAATGCTCCCATTATCTAATTTAAATCCTCATCAATATGATTATTCTTTAAATAAAGTAGTAAAGCACCAATTGAGTGCATTCACAAATGAAGTGTTTATTGAGAAACGTAGCAATGAAAGTAAAAGAGAATCTATTGGGATTCTTCTCTATGCTAAGGCTTTTATATCTGTATTTAGAGATAAAGTAATGATAGAAAATGATGAAGCAAAGTTGCTTAATGAAAGAATAGACCTCTCTATAAAAGACATAGAAACATTTTCTAAAAATAAGAAATATGTTTTAAATTCATTTATTCAAAACAAAAGTTTGGTTCCTGCAATTCTATTGGGATTAAGTTTTGTTATGGCTTTTTTTAATTTGCTGGATAAACTAATTCCTGATAATATAAGATTAATTATTGCAACATTTATTTGTTTTGTTGTTGGATTTTTCTTGCAACGAATATCATATCTATTGTCAAAAAAAGATGTTTATATACCTAAAAAACAAAAACAAAATAGATTGTTTGTAAATACTAATACCGATAAATGTAAATTAGATTATAGATATTTATTCCAAATAAATAAAATAGATTATATAGATAGTCTTTTGGGGGAATGGAAAAAAGATTTACCCAAAGCAATACTTTTTATTATAGTAATTCCATTAGTAATATTAATATCATTATTAATACTACACTAAAAATTAAAATATTAATATCATATAATATATAAATGTAAAACCCGACTTTTGGTTAGGACAACTAAAAGCCCGTTGCGGGTTCGGTTGCTGATTCCGACCAAACCATATATTCTGCATTTTTTAATATGGCTTCTTCTATACTTATATTTGCCTCTTTGGCAAATTTCTTAACACTATTTAACCATTTCTTATCTGAAATAATTGATCTTTTATAGTGCTTTAATCTTTGTTGATAACTATCATCAGTCCTACTATAACCAATGCCATCAACAAAAAACATATTATAAGCCAAATCAATAAATCCAAACCCAAGATTATCTAAATTATCTTCTGTTTGAATTAATATAAATATATCATAACGATTAATCTCATTATGCAAATCCCTTGTATGAAGAGGATCTTTTAAAGGTTTCTTATCTTTTATGTTTCCAGAAAAAACCTCTTTACAATAATACCAAAACTCTCCTTTACGAAGAATTTGATTTAAAAACCCAATATCATATATAGCCCAAAAGAAACTATCTCCCATAACAAGGGGACGAGGTATTCTATTTTTATCTGCCTTTGTTGAATCAATATGTATTATTGGATAGACCAAATTATTATCATTCTTTAACCAAAATACATTCAAAACCTTTCCTGCATCATCATCGCCAAATAGGGGCTTTTTACTATGAATTAATGAATCAATAATCAATTTAGGTAAAGAAATATTTTCCAATTTTGAAATTAACTTAATAATTGTATCAGTTGCAAGTGTAGCAGCATATCTTGTCCAATGGGCATCATTTTTAGGCATAATTGCGTATGGAGAAGTTTGTTTTAATTTAAAAATCCATTCATTAAAATCAATATGAGCAATAGAGTTATTTTTAAGAGCCTTTAAGGTTTGTTCATAATTGGTTTTTTTACCCAATAAATCTGCTTTTAATTGTTCTGGAATATACTCTGAAAAAGTTCGCACCTTATTGGGTGCAAGTAATACAACAACTTTTTTGTTTAATTTTTCAAGAGTATCTCTTACTTTTGAAAGGCGATATATTCTTTCATTTATTGCAGAGTCTCCAATAAAACTATAATTATTTGCAATTATTGAGTATGAATCATATATGTGAGCTTCTTTACCATATATTATATAATGGTCGGGAGATTGTAGAAGGACGCTATAAAGAAATTGATTATGCACTCTAACAAAAAAGGGAATAAACCCTAAATGATCCTTTGTGTATTTTTCAAAATTGCTTTGATAATTACCGCTAAACCAAGAAGAGGAATTAAATTTGGGATTAGTTGCTGTTTGATATTCTCCCCTAAGAGTTTTTAATTTTACAATGGGAATATAGCTTTGCAGAGTAACAACTAATAGTAGTGCAACAAAGAATATGAATAATATATTTTTTATTTTTTTCTCTTTCATATAAAAACATTATTTGCACCTCCGAGCAGAATCGAACTGCTATTGTCTGAATCGGAATCAGAAATTTTATCCATTAAACTACGGAGGCTAAAACCATAATCAAAAATAACTTTCATTAATTAGAAGCGGAAATAGATAAAAGGATTGAAGTCGGAGGATACCAAGAATGATACTGAGAAGAATAGTAGTATTAAACAAAGGGCAAATAGTCCATAATGTTGTTTTAGAGTATAAGTTTCTTTATTGAAGAAGAAGTCTTTTATCTTTTCTCCCTTCTTTATTATTGTAAAGAAAGCAAAAATTATTGCAACAAAGAACATAAATATGAATGCATGTTGAGGATAGAAATCTCCAGCAAAATTAAATGAGAACATCTTTCCTATATATGTAAATGCAGAAGAGATGTGCTCTACACGGAAGAATACCCATCCAACAACTACAATTAAGAATGTAAGTATGGTTGAAAGGAATCCTCCCATTTTTTTGAGGACTTTAAGCAAGAACATCTTGTCAAGGACAAGAAATAGTCCGTGATATGCTCCCCAAATAACAAAACTCCAACTTGCACCATGCCATAGTCCCGATAGTAGGAAAACAACCCAAAGATTAAAGTACATTCTTTGCTTTTTTACCCTATTACCTCCAAGAGGAATGTATAGGTAATCCTTCATAAAGTTTCCTAAGGTAATGTGCCAACGTCTCCAAAACTCAGTAATACTTTTTGAGGTGTATGGAAGGTCAAAGTTTTCTGGAAATTTAAATCCTATCATTCTTCCTAAACCTATTGCCATATCGGAATATCCTGCAAAGTCAAAGTATATTTGAAAAGTGTAGGCAATAATTCCCAGCCATGCATTTGGGGTTGAAAGAAGGGAATAGTCGGAAGAGAATATAAGATCTGCCTGAGATGCCATTACATTTGCAATAAGCACTTTCTTTGCAAGCCCAATAGAGAAACGATAAAAGCCCAAGAGCTTATCATCAATCTTCTCTTCTCTTTTTACAATTTGGTCGGCAATTGTATTAAAACGAACAATAGGTCCTGCTATCATTTGAGGGAAAGCCATAATATATAGGATATAGTCCGAAAGTTTATTAAGAGAAGTATGCACCTTCCTATATACATCTAAGACGTATGTTATACTTTGAAAGGTATAGAAAGAAATACCAATAGGCAAAACTACATCTACCCATTTAGCAGGCTTACCTCCGAAGAGTTTTATTATATCATTTACGTTTTCAATAAAGAAATTAGCATACTTAAAGTAGGCAAGTAAGCCTAAGTTTATAAAAACTCCAAGTGCCAATAGCCGTTTTCTTTTCTTTTCATTCTCACTATGCTCTAAGGCTTTTACAATATAGAATGTAAGAATTATTGCAAAGAGTATAATGAAAATAAATTTAGGTGCTCCCCAAGCATAGAAGAAGAGACTAAAAAGAAGGATTACATAATTTCTCCAAGCCTTATGAACGGAGTGATATACTATCAAAAAAACTGGAAGAAAGTAAAAAATAAATAAAACGCTACTAAATACCATAAATTTGCTTTTTTATTGTTTATTATTATTATTTATTATTTTTCATCATTGTATTTGTGTATTCCAACCACTGCAAGCCCTCCCTCTGCTGTCTCTTTATATAAGGAAGGTAGGTCTTTTCCTGTTAGCTTCATTGTTTCAACAACCTTATCAAAAGAAACCAAATGGCTACCATCGGAAAGCATAGCATATAAGTTTGCATCCAATGCTCTCAAAGCAGCAAAGGCATTTCTTTCTATGCAGGGAACTTGAACTAATCCACAAATTGGATCGCAGGTTAAACCTAAATGATGTTCCAAAGCCATCTCTGCTGCATATTCAATTTGCTTAGGTGTTCCTCCAAAGAGTTGATTTGATGCAGCAGCTGCCATAGAACAAGCAGAACCTATCTCTCCTTGACAACCAACCTCTGCACCAGAGATAGATGCATTAGTCTTTATTGTATTTCCAAATATTCCTGCTGTTGCAATAGCCCAAATGATTTGTTTATCCGAAAAGCCATGCTCCTTACTCAAATGATATAATACTGCGGGTAAAACTCCAGAAGAGCCACAAGTTGGTGCAGTAACAATTTTCCCTCCTGAGGCATTATGTTCTGCAACTGCTAAGGCGTATGCTTGAACAGAGGTTCTTCCAACTAAGGATTGTTTATAGCTTCTTGATTTAACATAGTAGGACATTGCTTTTCTCCTAAGATGTAATTCTCCCGGAAGAACTCCTTCTTCTTGTAATCCATCTTCAACAGAGTTTTTCATCACTTGCCAAACCTCATTTAAGTATTCCCAAATATCTTTTCCTTCAAATTCTTGAACATATTCCCAAAAGGTTAGTCCATTTGGGTAAAGATATTTCATAATTTGATTTATATTCTTGTGAGGATATATGTGTTTTTCGCTAAATGTTGTATTTTCATCTGCAAGTTTTCCTCCTCCTACACTAAATATTGTCCAGCTATCAACTATTTTATCCTCTTGATTAAAGGCTTCAAACTTCATCCCATTTGGATGAAAGGGAAGAAAAACATCTGCCTTCCAAATAATTTTTGTTCTTTCTTGTGATAGAACATCTGTTATTGCTCTATCTGTTAGGTGTCCTTTCCCTGTTGCAGCTAATGCTCCATAGAGTGTAACTTCAAAACGTTTTGCATTAGGGTTTCGTTTCAAAAATTCAGTTGCGGCAATCCTTGGTCCTATTGTGTGAGAAGAAGAAGGACCATTGCCTATTTTAAATATTTCCTTTATACTTTCCATAAATAGAGATATAATATGCTGCAAATATAGTTCAAAAAATAAAAATAAAGCAATAATTTGTCTTTTCTAACTTTTTTAAGGGGAAAAAAGATTAATTTTTTTTGAATCTTTTATAAAGAAAAAGCGTATTAAAAGACAATAATTTTTTATTTAGTTCATTTTTTTTTATGAATTAAAAATAAATTTATACCTTTGCACGATTAATATAAAGATTAAGAATTAAAAAATTAATAAAACACGATTTAAAGCTATGAAAAAATTATGTGCTTATTTGTCAATTGTGGTATTGACTTTATGCTTATCAAGTGCAGCTTTTGCACAAAAACCAGCTGTTACAGCAGAAGAAACAACAACTGCAACTGCAACAGAAGCTGTAGTTGAACAGGCAACTGTAACAACAGAAGAAGCAGCAGTGGAAGAAACACAATCGTTTCACCAAGCATTGAAGACAAAATACATTGAAGGTGGAGTTCCATGGATGACTCCTATTTTGATATGTTTGATTTTAGGTTTGGCTGTTGTTATTGAACGTATATTATATCTTAACTTAGCAACAACAAATGAAACTAAGTTATTAAAGAAGGTAGAAGAAAACGTTCAAAAGGGAGATTATGAAGGTGCAAAGGAAGTTTGTCGTTCAACACGTGGTCCTTTGGCTGCTATATTCTTCCAAGGTTTGGATAGAGTTGATAATGGTTTAGAAGATGCAGAAAAGGCTTTGACTTCTTATGGTGGAGTTCAAATGGCAAGATTGGAAAGCAATATGGTATGGATTTCACTATTTATAGCAATTGCTCCATCATTAGGATTCTTAGGAACTGTTGTAGGTATGGTTCAAGCATTCGATGCTATTGAAAAAGCAGGTGATATTTCTCCAACCGTTGTTGCAGGAGGTATGAAAGTGGCTCTTATCACAACAATCTTTGGTTTGATAGTTGCCCTTATTCTTCAAGTATGTTACAACTATCTTCTTTCAAAAATTGAAAGCATAGTTACAACTATGGAAGATTCTTCTATTACATTTATGGACATCTTGGTTAAAAACAGAAAATAGTATTTTTATAGAGATTCTCAAAAGGAAGAAAACTATTTTAATTACTAAAATTTATAACCAAGGAGGTAAAAAATGACAAAAGATTTCAAAAAATTATATTGGACAATCCTTATAGTATGGGGGACATTAACCTCTATATGTAGTATATTATATGCTTTGTTTTTCGATAATCAAACAATGGCACCAGTATTTTGGGGATTATCCTATTGGACAGTGGTTATCTTTATATTTCTCAGCATTCTTTTAGCATTAGGATTCGCATTAGGATTTATTGTAAAAGGATTTATGGATGACCCTAAAAAACAAATGGGAATTATTATTGCTGTTGTTGCACTAATAGTTGTATTTGGAGTATCATATCTATTAGCATCACCAACGAATATATCAGAAGACTTGTTTGAAAAGACAGGTTCTAATTATGCAAATTCAAGATTAATTGGAGCTTCATTATATGCTGTATATATTCTTTTATTTGGTGTGATACTATCAGTACTATATGCTGAAATAGCAAAAAAATTAAAATAATATGGCAAGAAAGAAAAAAGGGCTTCCTGCACTTAATAGTTCTTCAATGGCGGATATTTCGTTTTTGCTATTAACCTTTTTCTTGCTGACTTCATCAATCAACACAGATTTAGGTATTCAAAGACGTCTGCCTCCACCATCTGATCCTAATGTGAAGCCACCAGAGATTCATAAAAGAAATACATTCACTGTAAAGGTTAATCGTGCAGATAAAATCCTTTTTGATGGACAAATAGGAGATATAAATGGATTAAAGGATAGAGCAAAAGAGTTCCTATCTAATCCAAGTAATTTACCCAATCTGCCTGAAAAAACAGAAACAGAAATACCTTTAATAGGTAAGTATGAAGTATCAAAGGGTGTAATTTCACTTCAAAACGATAGAGGTACTTCTTATGATATGTATTTTAAGGTACAAAACGAATTGACCGCAGCTATAAATGAATTAAAAGATGAATTAGCTAAGTCAAGGTTTGGTAGGGATTATCTAAATTGTTCAGATGCTCAAAGAGAGGCAATAGATAAGGCAATACCAACAGCAATATCAGAGGCAGAACCTAAAAATACAGGAGGAAAATAATATGGGAAGATTTAAGAAAGAAAATTCAAAGGACCTACCTCCTTTATCAACAGGCTCAATGTCGGATATTATCTTTATGCTTTTGTTTTTCTTTATGGTTATTACAACGATGAGAGAAAGTACTCTATTTGTTAGAGTGAATGTTCCTCAGGGTTCAGAAATACAAAAGTTGGAGAAAAAATCCTTAAATAGTTACATATATGTAGGAGTTCCTATTGATGAAAGGAAATTTGGTTCAGCTCCACGTATTCAATTAAATGACCAGTTTGCAGAAGTAAGCGATATAAAAGCATTTATTGAATCTGAAAGAGCTGCAAGAGATGAGGTAGATATACCTTTTCTTACAACAACTATAAAAAGTGATAAGGACGTAAAGATGGGTGACATTACAGATATAAAGCAAGAACTTCGTCAAGTGGGAGCTTTAAGATTAATGTATGCAGCCTCTCGAAGAGTAAAGGATACATACTAATTATCACAACAAAATAAAAATTAAGGCTATCAAAACAATTTTTTGGTAGCCTTTTTTGTTTTTATAATAAAACTAAATATGGAATTTCATCTAAAACAATTCTCCATCAATCATTCAAAAAGCTCAATGAAGGTTGGCACTGATGCCATCCTCTTATCCGTTCTTTCTCCTAAGGAAATAGATTATGAAAAAACAGAAGAAAATAAAACAAAGGATAAAGAAATTAAGAATATATTGGATATTGGAACAGGCTCTGGAATAATTGCTCTTTGTATGGGACAAAGACATCCTCAAAGTAGGATTATTGCAATAGATATTGATTCTTCATCAATTAAGGAAGCAGAAAGTAATTTCAAAACTTCAAAGTTTTCAAATAGAATTAAAGCAAAAGAAATTGATGTTTTTTCTTTTTCCAAAACAAGTAAGGAAAGATTTGATCTAATAATTAGTAATCCCCCATATTTTCTCTACTCCCTGAAAAGTAGTGATGAAAAACGCAATAATGCCCGTCATAGCACTGCATCTTTGGATTTCAAAACCCTTATTCTCTCAGTAAAAACCCTATTAAAAGATAATGGAGTCTTTTCTTTAATACTTCCAAAAAAAGAATCAGAAATATTTATTCCTATTGCAAAACAAGAAGGACTTACTCTTTTAAAACAAACACTAATATACCCAAATAATAAAAAACCATGCAATAGAGTAGTTATGCTTTTTACTAAAAATAAACCCTCACTAAATAACTACATTCCAAAACAAGAAGAATTATTCCTAAGAGACGAAAACAATAATCCCACAAAAGAATATACCACTCTTTCAAAAGAGTTTTTATTATAAAAAGTCGGCAAGTCGGCAACCGACCTTTAATTTTCCTAACGGAACTTAGGGTAGTCTTCTTATCTATCTATATTTCAGTTCTCCTAAAACGAAGATTTAGTAAATTATTTCTTCGTTTTAATAAATTATTTCTTCGTTTTAGTAAATTATTTCTTCGTTTTAGTAAATTATTTCTTCGTTTTAGTAAATTATTTCTTCGTTTTATTTTTCCAATATATCACCTTATTATTATAGGATGATTTCCTAAAAAAACAAGGTTAAAAATCCATATTTAAAAATCAATTTTTTTAGATTTAAAAAATAATTTAACATTTTTATTAAAAAATAATTGGTTTTTAATAAAATTAGTTGCAACTTTGCAAAATCATTTATAGTGATATTTTTACTTTTATTATAAGTGATTAATGGTAAATAATAAATAAATGTTTAATTAATAAAAGAAAAGTGATGAAAAGATTATTCTTTTTACTTGTTATGGCAATAATGTTTGCCATGCAAGGTTTAGCACAGACTCCAGCAAGTCTTCCGTATTCTTGCAACTTTGAAGATGCGGATGAAAATTTGCTTTGGGGTACATTAAGTAGTCCTACCACAGTAGGCTGGGCAATAGGCACAGCAGCAGGTAATGGACCAACAACAGAAGAAGCAACAGATGCTACTTCAATGTATGTTTCAACAGATGGTGGAACGACTTTTGCTTACACAAGTTCAAATACTCTATTTACATATAGAGATATAGACTTTGGTGAAACAGAAGTTGCAGCAACTTTATCTTATGACTGGAAATGTTATGGAGAAACAACGTATGATTTGATGAGAGTATTCATAGTTGATACTTCAACAGCACTAACATCAAGTTTAAGTAATGCACTTGCTACGCATAGTGGAAATGCA
The DNA here is from genome assembly GCA_031262295.1 of Bacteroidales bacterium. Taxonomy (GTDB): domain Bacteria; phylum Bacteroidota; class Bacteroidia; order Bacteroidales; family P3; genus UBA10566. The sequence goes on from JAISIA010000047.1 coordinate 16,589, forward strand.
GATTGGCAAAGAAATTCAATTGAATTACCTGCATTAATTGGAGTAAAACGTTTGGTCTTTTATTTCAAATCAGATGGTTCTGTTCAAAATACTCCACCTGCAATAGATAATATTTCTATTAGTGTTCCTACTTGTCCTAAACCAACAAGTTTTGTTGCAAGTAATCCAACAACAACTTCAATTAATTTGTCTTGGGTTGATGAAAATGCTTCATCATGGAATATTCAATATATGTTATCAAGTGAAACTTCTTGGGATAATGCAACCACAGAAGTTGCAACAGAAAATCCTTATACTTTATCAGGACTTACAGCTTCTTCTACATATAAAGTAAGAATACAAACAGATTGTGGTAGTGAGCAAAGTGAATGGACAAATGAAATAACATTTCAAACAGCTTGTGATGCAGTAAATGTTCCTTGGAGCCAAAATTTTGATGCATCAACTGCTTTACCTGCATGTTGCTATGCTGTTAGAGGTGCTCCAAGTATAGTTTCTTCTCAAAGTAATAGTAGTCCTAATTCTCTATTCTTTACGTATGGAGTATGGGTGACAACACCTTCTATTGCAGAAGATATATCTCTATTAAGAGTTAAGTTTTTTGCAATGGCAGAAGGCTCTTCTTCAGGAACTTTGGAAGTAGGATTAATGTCTGATCCAACAGATTCAACAACATTTGAAAGTGTTTATACAATTCAACCTTCTCCAGAAGATGTTTGGATAGAACATGAAGTAATGTTTAATACAGCTACATTAACAGGAACAGATCTTTATATTTCTTTTAGACAAAATAATAGCACAAATTGGTATTGGTGGGTTGATGATGTATTAGTAGATTATCTTCCTACTTGCGTTAGACCAACAGATGTTACAATAAATAATCTTTTACAAACATCTTTTGATGTTTCTTTCACAAGTGATGCTTCTTCTTTTAATATTCAATATATGTTAGCATCTGAAACAGATTGGGCAAATGCAACAACAGAAGTTGCAACAAGCTCTCCTTTTAATGTATCAGAACTTACAGAAAATACTGCTTATAAAGTAAGAATGCAAGCAGATTGTGGTAGTGGTGATTTAAGTGATTGGACAAATCCAATAACTATTACAACCCCATGTGCTTCTATTGCAGAATTACCATATATTAATAATTTTGATTCTGAAACAGCAGGTAGTTATAGTAATAATTATCTTGCTCCTGCTTGTTGGAGAAAACTTTCTACTACTAATTATCCTTATACATATAATTCTACTACTAATGCACATAGTGGAGCAAATTCACTTTATTTTATTTTCCCTTCAACTGGTAGTGATGCTACAATAGTTACTCCATCTTTTACTGAGGATATAAATTCATTAAGGATTAAATTCTGGGCTAAATCAAGCTATACAACCGACAGAATAGCAATTGGAGTAATGTCTGATTTAGCAGATATTTCTACAATAGAATTTGTTGATACTATATTAATAAGCAGTACATATACAGAATATGAAGTACCTTTCAACGGAATTGAAACAACAGGAACAGATAAATATATTGTTATTAGAGGATTTACAACAAGTTCTTATGGACTTATGTATGTTGATGATATAACAGTTGATTTGCTTCCTGATTGTGAAAGACCAACAGATGTTACAGTAAGTAATCTTACATCAAATTCTTTTGATGTTTCTTTCACAAGTAATGCAACATCATGGAATATTCAATATATGTCGGGAACTGGAACAGATTGGACAAATGCAACAACAGAAAATATTACAAGTACTACTTATTCTATGACAGAACTTACAGCTAATACTACATATCAAATAAGAATACAAACAGATTGTGGTGGAGAACAAAGTGAATGGACTAATACAATAACTGTTACAACACCATGTGAAAGCGTTTCTATTCCTTATTTAGAAGGATTTGATTTAGCAAGTGGAGCTTTCCCTACTTGTTGGTCAAAACCTGTTGTGTATGGTAATTATCCGCAAGTTTCAACATCTTCAACACGCATACACTCAGGAACAGGAAGTTTAGAAATACGTTCAGCTGCATCTACTCCTTCTTATGTTGTTTCGCCTCCTATTGCTGAGGATATAGAAACTCTTAGAGTAACTTTCTGGGCAATGGCAGAACACATAACTAACTCTGGAAATTTGGAAGTTGGTATAATGTCCAATGCTAATGATATAACAACATTTGAAAGTGTTGAGATAATAACTCCAACAAGTACTGATTATGTTCAATATGATGTAATGTTAAATAATGTAAGTACAATAGGAGCTAATAAATTTGTTGCTTTTAGACATACTAATTCTAATTATTGGTATTATTGGATTGATGATGTAACAATAGATATTCTTCCTACTTGTGTAAAACCAACAGATGTTTCAGCAAGTAATATTACAACAACTTCTGCTGATATTTCTTTTGTAAGTGATGCAACATCATGGAATATAGAATATATGTTAGACTCTGAAACAGATTGGACAAATGCAACACCAGATGTTGCAACAAGTTCTCCTCATTCTTTGACTAATCTTTTACCTTCTTCTACATATAAATTAAGAATACAAACAAATTGTGGTAGTGAACAAAGTGAATGGACAAATCCAATAACATTTCAAACAGCTTGTGATGCAATAAATGTTCCTTGGAGTCAAAATTTTGATGCTTCAACAGTTTTACCTGCATGTTGTTCTGCTGTTAGAGGTACTCCAAGTATAGTTTCTTCTCAAAGTAATAGCAGTCCTAATTCTCTATTCTTTACGTATGGAGTATGGGTGACAACACCTCAAATTGCAGAAGATGTATCTCTATTAAGAGTTAAGTTTTTTGCAAGAGCAGAAGGAGCTTCATCAGGAACTTTGGAAATTGGATTAATGTCTGATCCAACAGATTCAACAACATTTGAAAGCGTTTATACAATCCAACCTTCTCCTTCTTCAACTTGGATAGAACATGAAGTAATGTTTAATATAGCTACATTAACAGGAACAGATCTTTATATTTCTTTTAGACAAAATAATAACACAAATTGGTATTGGTGGGTTGATGATGTATTAGTTGATTATGTTCCTGAATGCACAAGACCAACAGATGTTATAGTAAGTAATATTACAACAACTACTGCTGATGTTTCTTGGTCTGATGAAGAAAATTCTTCTTGGAATATAGAATATATGTTGGCATCTGAAACAGACTGGACAAATGCAACTCAAGATGTTGCAACAACAAATTCATACGCTTTAACTAATCTTCAACCTTCTTCTTTATATAAAGTGAGAGTACAAGCAGATTGTGGTAGTGATTGGACAAATCCAATAACTTTTGCAACAGCTTGCGGTTCTATTACAGAATTACCATATATTATGAATTTTGATAGTGAAGATAACAACTCTATTCCTAATTGTTGGACAAGATTTTCTTCAACTTATCCTTATGTATATAATTACACTGATTATGTACATAGTGGAACAAAATCACTTTATTATTATATTACTTCAGCTAATAGCAATACAACAATAGCTACTCCTCCTTTTGCAGAAGATATAAATCTATTAAGAGTTAAGTTCTGGGCTCATTCTCCTTATGGTGCAAATAATGTTAAGGTAGCAATTGGAGTAGTAGCTGATGTAACAAATACTTCTACAATAGAATATGTTGATACTGTAACATTAACTTCAACTTATGCAGAATATGAAGTACCTTTCAATGCAACTGAATTAACAGGAACAGATAATTATGTAGTTATTAGTGCATTTTCATCAACTTCTTATGTTGAGATGTTTATTGATGATATAGAAGTTTCACTTATTCCTGATTGTGCAAGACCAACAGATGTTATAGCAATTAATCCAACAACAACAAGTGTTGATATTTCTTTTGTAAGTGATGCAACATCATGGAATCTTCAATATATGTTAGCGGATTCAACTTCTTGGACAAATGCAACAAGTGTTGTTGCAACAATCAATCCTTATACTATAACAGGACTTACAGAAAATACATTATATAAAGTAAGAATGCAAACAGATTGTGGAGATGAACAAAGTGATTGGACAAATCCAATAACCTTTACAACTATTACTGTTCCAACAACTCTTCCTTATTCTTGTAATTTTGAAGATGCAGATGAAAATTTGCTTTGGGGTAAATTAAGTAATCCTACAACAGTAGGCTGGGCTACAGGCACAGCAGCAGGCAATGGACCAACAACAGAGGAAACAACAGATGCTACTTCAATGTATGTTTCAACAGATGGAGGAACAACTTTTGCTTATACAGCTTCAAATAATCTATATACATATAGAGATATAGACTTTGGCGAAACAGAAATTTCAGCAATTATATCCTATGATTGGAAATGTTATGGAGAAACCACTTATGATTTAATGAGAGTATTCTTAATTGATCCTTCAACAACATTAACATCAATTCCAAATGATGATGCACTTGCTACGCATAGTGGAGATTCAACTTGGCAAAGAAATTCAATTGAAAGAGCTGAATTAACAGGAGTGAGACGTTTGGTCTTCTATTTCAAATCAGATGGTTCTATTCAACACACTCCACCTGCAATAGATAATATTTCTGTTAGTGTTCTTACTTGTCCTACACCTTATGAAATAACTGTAAGTAATATTACAACAACAACAGCTGATATTTCTTGGGGAGGTGAAGCTACTTCTTGGAATGTTCAATATATGTTGGCATCTGAAACGGATTGGACAACTGCAACACCAGTGGTTGCAACAAGTAATCCTCATACTTTAACTGCTCTTTTACCTTCTTCTACATATAAGGTAAGGTTGCAAGCAAATTGTGGAGATGAACAAAGTGAATGGTCTTCTCCAATAACCTTTGCAACAGCTTGTGCTTCTATTACAGACTTACCATATCTTATGAATTTTGATAATGAAGTTGCAGATTATGGCTCTATTCCTAATTGTTGGACAAAACTTTCTACAACATATCCTTACACATACGCTTATAATTCACATAGTAGTCCTAATGCACTTTATAATTATGTTTATTCCAATAGTCCTAATTCAACAATAATTACTCCACCTTTTGCAGAAGATATAAATCTATTAAGAGTTAAGTTCTGGGCTTATTCTACTACTGCAAATAATAATATGGCAGTTGGAATAGCCTCTGATGTAACAGATATTTCTACAATAGAATATGTTGATACTCTAACATTAACTACTGATTATGTAGAATATGATGTGCCTTTTAATGCAACTCAATTAACAGGAACAGATAAATATATTGTCTTAACTGGATTTATGGGTGGATCTAATACTTATGCTTATATATATGTTGATGATATAGAAGTTTCACTTATTCCTGATTGTGCAAGACCAACAGATGTTACAGTAAGTAATATTACAACAACCACTGCTGATGTTTCTTGGACTGATGAAGATAATTCTTCTTGGAATATTCAATATATGTTAGCCTCTGAAACAGATTGGGCAAATGCAACACCAGTTGTTGCAACAACAAATCCTTATACTTTAACAAATCTTTTACCTGCTTCTGAATACAAGATTAGAGTGCAAGCAGATTGTGGTAGTGATTGGACAAATCCAATAACATTTGCAACAGCTTGTCAAGAAGGAGCAATATCTACATATCCTTGGGAAGAAGGATTTGAAAATGGTATTACTTGCTGGGGACAAGAATTTGTTAACGGAATTGTTTCTTGGGGAATAAATAATGTAAATACTTCTGGTAGTTATACACAACATTCAGGCTCTTTTGCTGGAATGTATGATAATAGTTCTGCTGATGATAAAACAAAATTAATATCTCCTATGTTAGATATTACAGGTATTGCAGCTCCTATGTTAGAATTTTATCACATGCAAAAGAAATGGGTTAGTGATCAAGACCAATTAAGAGTATTCTATCGTACAAGTGAAACTGGTACATGGACACAATTGTTGGAATTTACTGATACTATAAGTTATTGGAGAAAAGATTCTGTATTATTGCCTGAGGCATCTGCAACTTATCAAATAGCTTTTGAAGGAAATGCTAAATATGGTTACGGAGTTGCAATAGATGATATAAAGATTTATGATGCTGAAGGTTTAGTTTGTGTTCCTCCAACTGGATTGCAAATTGTAACATCTAACACAACAGCCACTCTTACTTGGAGTGCTGGTGGAGATGAAACATCTTGGCAAGTTAGATTGGGAGCAACAGGTTCAGTTATTGATGTTACAACAATGTCTCATCAATTTACAGAACTTACACCTAATACCAACTATACTGCATACGTAAGAGCAATGTGCGGAAGTTCAGCTTCTACTTGGCAAAGTATTCAATTTACAACAGCTCAAACAGCACCTATTGCAACAACAACAGCTGCTACATTAGTTAGTCAGTTCACTGCAACCTTAAATGGAGAATATGCTAATGTTGCATCTGCTCCTGAAAGCAAAGGATTTGAATATAAACTTGCAAGTGCAGAAGATTGGACTGTGGTTAGTTCAACAGAAGGCGAAACACCTTTCTATGCAAATGTAACAGGTTTGGAAGCAAAT
>JAISIA010000070.1 GCA_031262295.1 Bacteroidales bacterium
CAAAGATAATAAACTAATAATAAGATGATTATATTGATAACTAAAATAAAAATAAGTTGTGGGAGAATTAAGCCTTTACTGCCCTTAAAGGCTCTTTGATTTCGGCAAAGATACAAAAAAGATTTGATATATGCAAATGAGGTTTTCCTTTTTGGGGAGTTTAGGCATTTAACATTTGAAGCAAAAAATGTTAATTTTTTTTTGAAAATACATTTTTCATATAATTAATAGTAAGGGAATGGAAAAAAAATATCATTTTTTTTAATGCCTTATACAATATTATAATATAAAGAGTTGTTATCTATAATATAGATTTTTATCCTTAAAACAAAAGGAGTAGATTTTCTGTAAAAAGACTTGCTTTTTTTTAACTAAAACAAATATAAAACACTAAAATAAATTTAAAGATGAACAAACTGATTTACAAAACAACAAATCTATTATTAGGAAAAGGCGATAAATGTTATTATGATGTTGCCTTATTGATTATGCGACTTGTATTGGGAGGTTTTATGCTTACTCACGGGATTGCGAAACTTTCTAACTTTGAAGCATTAAGTCAAAACTTTCCAGACCCATTGCATGTTGGCTCAACAGCCTCCTTAGTTATGATACTTTTTGCAGAGGTTGGCTGTTCCATACTCCTAATTTTAGGACTTTTTACACGTTTAGCACTAATTCCCCTAATGTTTGGGATGATAATTGCCGCCTTTGTCATTCATGGAGGAATGGCTTTTGCTGAAAGAGAATCCCCACTTTTCTATTTATCTATGTATTTAGTTATGTTGGTGGCAGGTAGTGGGAATTTTTCCATTGATTTCCTAATTAGAAAATACCTAATAAATAGGAAAAAGGAATAGAAAAAAAAGAAAAAAACTTTTAAAATTAAACTTTTTTTGTACTTTTGCATCACTTTATAGTAAAACACATAAGAGGTTAACTATAATTTGTTGTGAATTGATCTCAGCTTTTATTTTTACAACTATGGTTAATTGAAATTTGTAAGCTATAAATCAAAAATGAGATTTAGCATCTTTTAATAAAAGGGGTTAAATCTTATTTTTTTATGTCTTTTTATCTATTTTTTTTGCACAAAAAGAAAATTAATGTATCTTTGCAAACTCTTTTCAAAAGAGAAGAATAATAAATTTATTAATAAAAAACATTGAATACCTTATGGTAAGACAGTATGAAACCGTTTTCATTGTAACTCCCGTTTTATCTGATGAACAGATAAAGGAAATGGTTAGTAAGTATAAGACTCTATTGACTGACAATGGGGCAGAGATTGTTTATGAAAACAATTGGGGATTGCGTAAATTGGCATATCCTATTCAGAAAAAATCCACAGGATTTTATTATTTAATTGAGTTTAAAGCAGAGGGCGAACTTATTGCTAAGTTAGAAACAGCCTATAAACGTGATGAAAAACTATTACGTTTCCTTACAGTTTCTTTAGATAAGCATGCAATTGCATATAATGAAAAGAAGCGTTCAGGAGGTTTAAGAAAGCAACAAGAAGCTGCAAAGGCTAAGGCTGAAAAGTTAGAAAACAATTAAAAAAAGGAGAAAAGACTATGGCTAACGAAACAGAAATAAAATATCTAACCCCTATTGCGGTAGATTTACAAAGAAAAAAATATTGCCGTTTTAAGAAAAGCGGAATAAAATATATTGATTATAAGGATGCAGATTTCCTTTTGAAGTTTGTAAATGAACAAGGTAAATTATTACCAAGAAGAATTACAGGAACTTCTAATAAATTTCAAAAAAAGGTATCACAAGCTGTAAAACGTGCTCGTCACTTAGCTTTGATGCCTTATGTAGCAGACTTATTAAAATAATTAAAAGGAGAGACTTTCTATGGAAATAATATTGAAACAAGATATGAGTAACCTCGGTTACAAGGACGAGATAGTAAAAGTTAAGGATGGCTATGCTAATAATTATCTTATTCCACAAGGTTATGCAATTATTGCAACACCTTCTAATAAGAAAATTGTAGCAGAAAACCTTCGCCAAAGAGCATTTAAGGAAGAAAAAATCCTTAAAGATGCAGAGGCTATTGTTGCTTCTTATTCTAAGATTCAAGGATTAAAAATTGGTGCAAAGGCATCTGAAAATGGAAAAATCTTTGGAAGTGTCAATACAATACAAATTGCAGATGCAATAAAAACTCAATTTGATATAGATGTTGATAGAAAAAAAATAGAGATATTAGGAGATAACATCAAAACAATTGGCTCTTATAAGGCGATAATTTCTGTTTATAAACAAATGAAATCTGAAATTTCTTTTGACGTTATAGCAGAATAAAAAAATTAACATAACATAAATTTTATAACTAACCCTAAGGCAGAAATGTCAAAGGGTTTTTTTATATTCAAAAAGTCTTTTTGTGTATAGAAAAAACAAAGATTAATAAGAAAAAAGATGATTTCCATTACCAATAAAAAGAAGATTTCTTCCTATAAGTTGAGCAAATTTAGAAACCAAGACAAGGTTTTTGTGGTTGAAGGAGAGAAAATGGTGAAAGAACTCTTAGAGACAAATCTTGAAATCAAAACAATTTGTGCAACAAAACAATTCATTTTAGAAAATAAATCCCTATTAGAAAATTATCAAACAAAAAAAGAGAGTTATAATTTCTCAATGGAGGAGAAAAAAAATGAAGAATTTAATCTTTTTGAAGTAACTCTTGGGGAATTAGAACAAATCAGTAGTTTGAAAACTCCTAATAATGTCCTTGCTATAATAGGCTTTATGGAAGAAAAAGAGGTTGTTTTCAAAGAAAAATTGACCCTTATCTTAGATGATATTTCTAATCCGGGTAATCTCGGAACAATAATTCGTATTGCCAATTGGTTCAATATTGAAAATATTATTTGCTCTTTAAACACTGTTGATAAGTATAATCCAAAGGTTATTCAGGCTTCTATGGGTTCAATTTTTAGAGTAAATATTATTTATCGTGATCTTCTTTCTCTAATTTCTTCTTTAAAAGACTCCCTTTCCATATATGGAGCATTAGTTAATGAGGGAGAAAACATATATAAGGCAGATTTAAAAGATGAAGGTCTAATAGTTATAGGTAGCGAATCCTTTGGAATAAATGAAAAATTAATACCTTATATAAATAATCCTATAAATATACCTAACTTTAATAGTGAAAACAAGGCAGAAAGTTTGAATGCCTCCGTTGCAACAGGGATTATTGTTTCGGAATTTCAAAGAAAACGTTTCCTATAATCTCTTCTTATAGGTGTTTTCCTAAGAAAAAAATTAAAAAAGAGTTTCCTCGCCAAGCAGATTAAAGGTTTTTCTATGCAAAGGCGTTATTCCATATTCCTTAATTGCCATTCTATGCTCCTTTGTTGGGTATCCCTTATTCTTATTCCATAGATATTGAGGATATTTTTCAGCCATTTTTGTTATGTATTCGTCTCTATAAGTCTTAGCAAGTATGGATGCAGCGGCAATGGATTGATACTTTTGATCTCCCTTTACTATACAATAATATGGTATATCCAACTTTGAAACAAAACGATTCCCGTCAATAAGGAGAATATCTGGCTTAATTTTTAAACCCAATATTGCTCTTTGCATAGCCAAAAAAGAAGCCTTTAATATATTTATTTGATCAATTTCCTCATTTGTGGCAAAGCCAACAGAAAAACTAATAGCCTCCTTTTCTATTATCTTCCTTAAATTGTCTCTTTGTCTTGAATTTAATTTCTTGGAATCATTTAATGCTTCTTTGGAAGAAAAATTCTTTGGAAGTATTACAGCAGAAGCAAAAACTCCTCCGCAAAGACATCCTCTTCCAGCTTCATCTACTCCACATTCAATTGTGGAGGAATTGGTATAAAACTCTAATAACATATTATTTTATTTATAGTTTAAAGTTTTATTTTCTAATTCTTAGAAAGGGAAACAATATTTAAAAAATAAATAATAAGGAATATTCTATTTGATATTATTAATTAGACTTTGGAAAAGAATAATTCCATCTGTTGAATAAAGCTCCTTATCAGAACTTCTTTCAGGATGAGGCATCATTCCAAAGACATTTCTATTCTTATTGCAAATTCCAGCTATATTTTCTATTGATCCATTAGGATTACTTTCTTTTGTTGCTTCTCCCTTTTCATTACAATAGCGAAATAATATCTGATCATTTTTCTTTAAAGACTCTATTGTGTTTTCATCAGCATAGAATCTACCTTCTCCATGTGCAATAGGGACATTGATTGGTTTATGTATTGTAGCATCCTTTGTAAAGATTGTATTATTGGTTTGCACAGATATTAGTTGGTTTTTGCAGATAAACTTTTGGTTATTGTTTGCAAGGAGTGCTCCTTCTAATAATTTTGACTCTGTGAGAACTTGAAATCCATTACACACACCAAAGAGATAACCACCTTTATTTGCAAAATTAATTACATTTTCCATAATAGGAGAGAAACGAGCTATTGCTCCAGAACGTAAATAATCTCCATAAGAAAATCCACCAGGAAGAATTATAAGTTGGCAATCCTTCAAATCAGTATCCTTATGCCAAAGAGAAACGACCTCTTGTTTTAATATCTCTTGCCAAATGTAAATCATATCATGGTCACAATTTGACCCCGGAAAAATAACTACTCCTACTTTCATCTATTTTATTTATTATTTTATAGTGCAAAATTAACTAAAAACTACCAATAACCTTAAAGATTATTGCACAAAAAAGAATTATCAAAAAGAAATTTGAATATTTTATCTTGCGTTTTGCAAGAAGAAATTTGGAAATTAGCATAGATATAGGGATAGCAATTATTAGAATATCGTTATTTTGATTAAAGAAAAAGAAAAAAGGAATTAATGAGCAAACCATTAGTATGATTACAACAATATTCTTTCTTCTATATGCTATTAACGAATCATTGTTTGTTTGAATCAAAGAAAAGAAAGAAAGTATCAAAAATAATGCTAATACAATATAAAAAACTATATCTGCTATGGAAAAAGAAAATTGCACATTATAAAGGTGAATATATTTTGTACTGAAATTCTCTGTAAAGGATGTTAAATTGCCAAAAATAAAATGATATAATGCCAAAGAGAGAATAGGAAGCAATATTCCAAGAAAAACAATTACCCATTGTCTCCACTTATAATAGGAATATGCAATTAAACAAAGCAAAAGCCAAATAAGAAAATATATGTATGCCTCAAAAATTACTGAGGCTATACCAATGGAAAAGGAGGAAAAAAACAACTCATCCAAACCTTCATTATCGTCAAAAGCCTTAAACATAAAATGCAGAGCAAGCAAAACAAATATATTTGCAATCAATGTTGAGCTTAACATTAAAGCATCCCCCTTTGAAAGGCATAGAATTATGTATATAAAAGCTGGCAAAAAAGTGTTTTTTTGACACAATTTGTTTTCTGAAAACACAAAATTAAGCAATAGGGATTGCAATATAATTATTATAAAAGAGGAAAAACTACTCCAAAAAGGCAAATTGTAGGAAAAAAGAGAGTATATATATATTGATAGAGGAACAATTATTAGAAGCAATATCTGCAAATAGTAGTTATTCTTAAAGGTTTTTATTAGCATTAATTGTTTTTTTTATTTTTTTTAAACAAAACTTTTGGCAAAGATAATAAAGAAAAGATTACTTAAATCATATTTTTACAATAAAAATTTAAAGAAAAAATATAGGAAGAAAAATATTAGAAATATAAAATTTTCTTAATTGTAAATTAGATTAATTTTTTAGAAAATTGGGCTTAAATATTTTTTTATTAGCCAAGAAAATCTTTTTTATTGTGGCTAATTTTTAAAATTTATTAGCTAATTTTTAAATTAAAAAAGGCAAAAAATATATTATTGTTCTCTTTTTTTAATTATATATTTGTAATTTTGCACTCTGGAAATAGTTCCGAAAAAACTTTAAAACAAAATGAAATGATTTATTACACTAAAAATCGTAGGAAGATTACAGTTGGTGTAGCACCCGGCTTTAAATTTATTGCCAAGATTCTCCGCAATGAAGACATCACAGAACAACAAATAGTGGAAAAAATTGTTAAATCCTCTACTCTTTCAGAAGGAGATGTTCTATCTTGTCTTAGGAATTTACAACTTGTAATGACAGAATATTTGACCAGTGGTTCAACTATTCGTTTGGAAAACTTGGGAACCTTTACCCCATATTTAGAATCTAAGGCTTGCGAAAGCATAGATGAAGTGACAGAAAACAGCATTAAGGGAGTTAAGATTAGATTTATTCCCAATGTAAGGTTTAAAAAGCAGGTTTCGTCTGTTCAATATGAGTATCGTCATAATGAAACCATAGCTTAAAAGAAAAGTTTTTTATATTTATTTGATAGATTATGGAAAAAAGCATTTTACTACCACTTTTGCTGACGCTGCTTGCAGGTCTTGCAACGTCAATTGGTAGTTTAATTGCTTTTTTTGCTAAAAAGACAAACCGAAAATTTCTCTCCTTTTCCTTAGGTTTTTCAGCAGGAGTTATGATTTACATTTCTTTTGTTGAACTTTTCCCTCAGGCAAAACTTATATTAAGTAATTCCTTTGGAGAGAAATTAGGGTTTGGCTTAACATCTTTATGGTTTTTTATAGGGATATTCTTTATCGGTATCATTGATCGCCTTGTTCCAAGTGCAGAAAATCCACATCAAATACGCTCAGTTGAGAACTTAAATAGTAAATCCACGAAGGATAATAAACTTATGAGGGTTGGAATAATTACAGCACTTGTAATAGGAATACATAATTTCCCCGAAGGTATTGCAACATTTATCTCAACAATGGATAACCCAACCTTAGGTTTTGCTATCGCTTTTGCAATTGCAATTCACAATATACCCGAAGGTATTGCCGTTTCCATACCTATTTATCAAGCAACAGGCAGTAAGAAAAAGGCGTTTTGGCTTTCTTTCTTTTCAGGATTGGCAGAACCAATTGGTGCAATCCTTGCATATTTAGTCCTAATGCCATTTCTTTCCCAACAACTATTGGGCTATGTCTTTGCTTTCGTTGGAGGGATTATGGTCTTTATATCATTAGATGAACTTTTGCCAGCAGCAAGAGAATATGGAGAAAGCCATATTTCAATCTATGGTTTAGTTATTGGTATGATTGTTATGGCAACTTCCTTAATTGTACTTTAAAAAATAAACCTTTATTCTTAGTAAATCCTTATCGCCTTTTTAGAAAAAAGGTATTTAATCCTTACTTTTTCTTTTTTAAAAAACGCAAATATCTTTTCTTAATAAAGAAATCTTCATAGTATTTTTTAGAAATATAGGATATAAAAATGGTTATTCCTATTGCCAAAGTATAAAATAGTATTGTGCTTATTATTGGTGATAGGCTTAAAAGAACGCTCTTTAAAAGAAGAACAATAAGAAATATTACAAGCATGTGATACATATAAATACCATAAGAAATCTCTCCAAGAAAAGAAAGTGTTTTATTCCTTATCTTTATTATTGAATTTTCTGCTGTTGATATTCCAACTATTATATATAAGTAAATGGAGGCTATAAGCAAATTAGAAAAAATTGGTGTCTTAAAAATAAAATCCCACACTACATTATTTATATTTTCATTAAATAATAGGTATATAAATAATATTGTATAGATAAATATTTGCAAAGGTTTTTTATATAAAAAAGTTTCTGATAGTTTCTTTTTTGAATTAAATAAATAATAAGCTCCCAAAGCTCCTATTGACATTGCTTCAAAAGAATAAGTATTTACAAGGACTGAATATAAGTTATTATCTGATATATATATATATATATATCAGCCAACAACATAAGCAGGACTTTAAGTCCAATTATAAGGAATAGGATTTTAAGAATATGTTTTTTGAAATATTTAAACAAAGGTGCCCATATTAAATAGAAGATTTCTTCAACTCCAATTGACCAAAGCGGTTCTAAGAAATGATGTCCATAGAAGAAAAGAACTAAACAAGGAAGAAAGAAAACAAAATAGTACCATACTTGATTGAAAGTGTATGGCATTTGATAGGGAATATTAAATACTTGAAAAAGATATGGCATAATTAGTGTTCCAAAAACAACTAAGAGAAAATACAATGGCCAAATCCTTCTAACTCTTTTAAGATAGAATTGTTTAACACTTATACTATCCTTTTCTTTTTCTTCCTTTAAAAGCAAGTAAGTTATTAAAAAACCACTTAAAACAAAGAAGAAAAGAACAGCATTATATCCATTTTGAAAAAAACTTAAATATTCTAAGTTAAATAGTCCATATTTTAATCTTATAGTCTCACTATGATGTATTAAAACTAATAGAGCAGCAAAAAAACGCAACTGATTTAATCCCTTAAAAAAGGATATATCTTTATACATAGTTAAAAAAAATTACTTAAAACTTTATCAAGGGTTTTATTTTAAGATGCAAAAATAAATTATTTTATTATATAAATATATTAAAGATATTTTTAAAAGTAAAAGATAAAACCAATTTTAACTACAAGAATACAATATAATATAATAAATTGGTTTTATCTTTTACCTAATTAAATGTTAAAAAGAAATAAATAAATTACATTTTAATCAACTTTCTGTTCATATCAATGCTTTTTCCTTTAATTTCTAATAAATATGCTCCTTTTAAAAGATTATTTGAATTTATTGTAAATTCATTCTCTCCAATATTATTTAATATTATTGTCTTTGAATAAACAATTTTTCCTGAATTATCTTTTAAAGTAACTAATACTTCTTCTTTATTGGTAGCATTTATCTTTATATTCCAATTATCATTTGTTGGATTTGGATAAACAATAATAGGATGATCTATATCACCTATTATATCACAAGGAGGAAAAGTATTATTATTTGGAATTTCTAAATCATTCAATTGATTATTTTGAATTAATACATTATTTTGCAATTGTGGTATATTAACAAAGATTTTTTTACTGAATTGTAAATTTATAAATATATAAAAACCCAACTTCCGTAGGACAAATAAAAGTCGGTTGCCGACAAAACGCTGTTTTAATTTTATAAAACGAAGAAATAATTTATTAAAACAAGGATATTCTTTATGTAAATACAATACCCAACAATCAATTCCACAAATTAAAGACCTAAAATCTTATATTTTCAAAAATATTTAACATTTGAACCCCTAAAAAACACCCCATTTTTAACACTTTATTAATTTTTTTTGCTAAAATTTAACATTTTTTAACATTTCATTCATTTTTTAAATTTTCACTATGCAAAAATTTGTTAAAAATTTTCAAAATTATTAATTTATTAATTATCAATATAATCTAAGCAAATTTTAATATATTTTTCCAGATTTTTCATTAAAAAAGTCAAATCCTTATTTTTTCAGAAAAAAAACGAAGATTTCTTCAAATAAAACGCTGTTTTATTTTGCTAAAACGAAGAAATAATTTTCTAAAACCTCGTTTTATTTTTCTAAAACGAAGATTTATTTAAGCGTAATACACTAATAATAAAGTGATTATTTTATAAACATAAAGAAAGATGGAATTTGGTAATATTAGAGCTTTATTGCCCTAAGAAGAAACTTTGTTTCGGCAAAGATACAAAAAAGATTTGATAAATGCAAGTGACGATTTTCAGTTTTGAAATTTTGAATTTAACATTTGAAGGCAAAAATGTTAAATATTTTTTGAAAATACATTTTTAATATATCAAAGTAGTGGTATTCATTTTATTGTAAAATTAATATTATATACAAATAATGATAATTTATATAAAAAACAATACGGGAAAAGAGATAAATCTGCTGATTATTTATTATTCTACGTAATTTCCTTTGCAAATTTTCCCTATTGAATTGCCTAAAAATAAAAGTAGGTTGCTGTGACTTCCGTTAGGACAAAATAAAAGCCACTTGGTGGCTTGCCGACTTTTTATAGGATTATTGATTGTAAAAAATTATTAAAAATGAATATTTATAATAGAATATATAATCTGTTTTAATTTTATTTCTTACTTTCGCAAAAGATTATCAAAATAAAAACAAAAAAAATATTTTTAATATTTCATAATCTAACAAAAGATGATTGACCTAAATTCTATAAATATGGACGATACTAAACTTATTACAAAGCAAGAAAATGATAAAATAATTAGCTCATTAAAATATCAGAAAATTCCTGCTGTAAAACATAAAATAACTCATACAAATAAATATATTCCATTATTTAATGATGTAATATATCAAAAACCTATTATATTAGAAAGCAGAAGATATATTGGAAATAAGGCAAAAATATCTGATTGGATAATGAATTTAATTGAAAAAGAAACAGAAAATGTGCAAATCTTTACAGATATATTTGCTGGTACTGCAACAATTTCTGCAAGAGCTTTATCAAAATACAAAAAAGTTATTATAAACGATTTTTTATATTCAAACAATATTATATATAAAGCATTCTTTCAAAAAGGTCAATGGAATAAAGATAAGCTAAATAATATATTAACAAATTACAATTTACTTAATCCAAAAACAATAGAAGAAAATTATTTTTCTGAAAATTTTGGAGGAAAATTCTATGAAAAGGACGTATCAAAACTCATAGGTTATATTAGACAAAATATAGAAGATATAAAATATGAGCTAACAGAAAAAGAGTATAATATATTACTTGCAACTTTGATTTATAACATAGACAAAATAGCTAATACAGTAGGACATTTTGATGCATATATAAAAAAGCCAATAAAATATCAATCTTTACAAATGCGGATGATTGATGTAAAAGATTTTGATAATGTGGAAATTTATAAAGAGGATGCAAATATTTTATCAAGAAAAATAAACTCTGATTTAGTATATATAGACCCACCTTATAATTCTCGTCAATATTGTCGTTTTTATCATCTATATGAAACACTAATTAAATGGGATAAACCCTTATTACATGGTGTAGCACTCAAACCAAACCCAGAAAATATGAGTGCTTATTGTACTGTAAAGGCAAGAAATAGGTTTGAAGATTTAATTAGAAGTTTAAATGCTCGTTATTTAGTTGTCTCTTATAATAATACTTATGATTCAAAAAGTAATTCATCAAAGAATAAAATAAAATTAGAAGAGATTGCCGATATATTGAATCGTTGTGGAGAAACTAAACAATTTGAATGTTCTCATAGTTTTTTCAATACAGGCAAAACAGAATTTAATGATCATAAAGAATTACTTTTCATAACAAAAGTGGATGAAAAAAGAAAAAATAAATCGTTCGCCCCTCTTTTATGTTGGGGATAAATATAAACTCATTAAAGAAATTAGACAATATTTTCCTTCAACAATTAACAGATTCTTTGAACCCTTTGTTGGAGGAGGCTCGGTATTTCTTAATGTAGATGCAAATAAATATTTTTTGAATGATATAGATAGGCATGTTATAGAATTACATAAATTTTTATGCTCTTATATAAATAGGGAGAATGATTTTTTTGAACTTATTTCTTCAATAATTAAAAAATATAATTTATCATTTTCATTTAAAGAAGATATTGTTCCGAATGAACTTAAACTTAAATATAAAAAAACATATTACGCACATTTTAATAGGAATGGTTTTAAAGAATTAAAGAATGATTACAATAATGCTAAGGATAAAAATTTGGCAAAACTATACATATTGTTAATTTATGGATTTAATCGTATGTTGCGATTCAATTCCTTAGATGAATATAATCTTCCTGTTGGAAATGTAGATTTTAATAAAAATGTATATAATGCTCTACATAATTACTTTATTATAAATAAACATAATGAAATTAATTGGTCTAATTTAGATTTCAAGGAATATATTAACTCCATAAAATGGAAGAAAGATGATTTTGTATATTTAGATCCTCCTTATCTTATTACTTTTAGTGAGTATAATAAATATTGGAATATACATTTAGAAAAAGAATTGCTTTCTACATTAGATAAATTGAATGATAAAAATGTTAATTTCGCAATTTCCAATGTTGTAAATTATAAAGGAAAAATAAATGATGTATTTTTTAATTGGGCAGAAAAGTATAATAAATATACAATAACAAGTAATTATATTAATTATCATGATAATTCAATAAAAAATTTCACAGAAGTTTTAGTAACAAATTATAAATGAGAGCACCTAAATATAAACCATTATTATTTACGACTACTGTTCGTAATCCAGAAAGATTGAAAATGTTATTAAGTATTTTAATAGATTTTAATCAACAAATACTGTCTAATGAATTAGCAACAACAATAGTATGCCAATTAATAAGGTATGGATTATATAGACCTCAAAAACAAAAAGCATCAATAAAAAATAAATGGAACACTACACCAGAAGGAGTTTTTGCTGATTATATTTTATCCGATTCAGAAGTAGAGTGGATGAAAGAAAATAATCCTCAAAAACATAAAGAAGCAGGATTTAATAAAGGGTATCCATCAAGGTTTGCTACATTTTTTGATTTTGCTAAAGAATTAGGCTTTGTATATTTTGAAATAGAAAAGCCAATAGAGTTTTCAGAAATAGGTAAAAGATATGCAAGTATTTTTTCAATAGAAATTGGTAATGAAGGAGAAATTATTACAAGACAAGAAAATCCAGAATATGAACAGCAGGCTTTTTTACAGGCTATGTCCAAATACCAACGAAACAATCCTTTTATTCGTGTTCTTAATGATAATATCCCTCTTATATTATTACTTCAAACAATAAAGAAATTAAATTCAGACTCAGATTTTAATGGGAATGGAATTTCTCGCAAAGAATTACCATTAATTATATTTTGGAAGGATAATAATGATGAAGCACTTTATCAGCGAATAAGAAAATTGAGAAAAGAGTATGGTTATAATCCAAGTGATGAAGTTATAATAGATATTTGTTTAGAAGAAATTATGGAAGGGGATATGAAAAAGTTTAAAAACAAATCTATAATATCTGAATATCCTGATGAATTTATTAGAAAAATGCGTCTAACTGGATTATTTTCTTTGCGTGGAGCAGGTCGTTTTTTAGATATTAATCACAATGAGGATAAAAAAGTAGATTATATATTAGAGCATTATTCTAAGTACTCTAAGTTTAAAACAGAGAGAGAATATTTTGATTATATGTCTCAAATAGATGAAAATCTTTTTGAAATAAAACCAATTGTATTAGATATTAAAAAAAGTGAAGAATTATTATCTAATTGGCTAAAAATTTATACATGGAATAACATTAAAGAAGAACTTCATATTTTAGGAACAAAAAACAAAATGTCAAAAGATAATATATTACGATTTCTTTCAAATCCAATGCGAATGGAATTTCTCACATCATTAGCAATTAAATCAAAATTTCCTCATGTTAGAGTAATACCAAATTATCCATGTGATGATGAAGGATTACCTACATCTACAGCAGGAGGAATAGGAAATAAAGGAGATATAGATTGTATTGAATATAAAAATGGTATTTTAGTTGAAGTAACTTTGGCAGAAGGTAGGATGCAAACAATAATGGAAATATGGCCAATTTCAAGACATTTAGAGGC
Organism: Bacteroidales bacterium; assembly: GCA_031262295.1. Classification (GTDB taxonomy): domain Bacteria; phylum Bacteroidota; class Bacteroidia; order Bacteroidales; family P3; genus UBA10566. The sequence continues at coordinate 13,585 of JAISIA010000070.1, forward strand.
TTTTCAACAAAAATACAAACTAAATTCTCAATGTATTTTCATTGCTCCTTCAATATTTAAAGATTCTGAAAAACAAATTAAGTACGTAAAAGCTGAGGAGAATTTACAAATTTATCCATTCACAATAAATGAATTTATAAATTATATAGAAAATGCTACTCAACTATATAAAATATAAAACCAATAAAGATTAATTTTATCTTTGTAAAGAGTATTAAATCTTAAAGAGTGTGTTACATTTTGCTTCCCTTATTATTTGGTTATTTTACGTAAATTTCCTTTGCTGATTATCCCTATTGAATTAGCACAAAATAAAGGTCATTTGTCGACTTTCCGACTTGCTGACAAACAAACTTTTGGTTAGAAAAACTAAATACCCGTTGCGGGTTCGTTTGCCGATTTTAGTGATGATGGCAATCAGTTGGATTGCCTTTTGCTGTTTCTTTGCAGCAATTAGGTAATTTTTCAATAGCTCTTTTATCAGCCTCTATACCATTTGCTTCAAAACCACTCTTTGCAAGAGCCTTAGCAATCTTTGTAGGGTTGGTTTTCTTTGTTTTATAAACAACCTCAACATTTTTATCCTCCAAAGAAATCTTCCAACTCTCCACTCCTCTTTCATAAGCCAATGTCTTTTCTATTATTGGAAAAGAACTTTCACAACATAGCTTATCCAAACTTATTGTTGTGGTTTCTTGTTTTGCAACCTTCTTATCTTCTTGTGCAAAAGATGCAGTAGTAAATAATAGTACTGATATTGCCAAAATAATTAATCTTTTCATATTCTTATAATTTTTATTTTTATTAAACATTTATTAAATTTGAAATATTATTAACTTATTATAAACTTATTAAATTATTTTATTGACCAACGGAATCCTGCATAGAACAATCTACCCATAACAGGTGCATAAACAACAGAAGCATCAAAGTTATTTGAAAAAGGTTTATCTGCTCCAATTATAGGTTCTTTTTGAACGTAGTTGGTGATATTTTCGCATCCAACATAGATATCAAAGCTCTTAAACTTACGTGTTATTTGTCCAAGCATAAAGAAATATGGTTTAGAGTAGCCTTGCTTTTCTCCTATATTTAATGGGATACGCTGACTTCCGTTTAGTTGTGTTGTAAGGTCAAACATCCACTTATCATATTTTGTTTTATAGGATAGAACAAGTAGGGCTTTTAGTTTTGAAACGTATGGTTTTTCCATTAATTTCCCATCGTATGTTGCCTTAACATCGTTATATCTTCCTGCTAAGTTTATAGTAAAACGTTGAATTGGTTCTAAGTTTATGTCAATTTGGAAACTATTGGAATAACTCTTTCCATCAAGATTAGAAAATACTGCTTTTCTTGCATCCTGATCTAAATCCATTACAATTTGATTTATAAAACGTGTATGATAATAATCCAATGCTATTGAAAATACTCTATTGTCTGAGGTTTCAAAAGTTTTCATTAGGTTCAATCCTCCATTGTATGCCTCCTCCATATTTAAGAATTTATTATCTTTAATAATAATTTGACGAGAAGAGGCAAGTATTCCGAAATTGTCAGCAATTATGTTAGCACTTCTAAATCCTCTTCCTGCGGCTCCTCTAAGTATGAGATTTTTTACTATTTCCCATCTAAAATGCAAACGAGGTGTTATTAGGTGACGATTATAAAAGGAGTTATAGTCATAACGCAAACCAGCTGTTGCAGTAAATATCTTTCCATATATAAAAGAGAATTGTCCAAATACGCCCGGAACAATTTCTTCTTTTATGAAATTATTTTTTATATCCTTGTTTTGTGTGTTAAAAAATGTTCCATTACCTCTTGCTTGATAGTCTTCATTAATTTTAGTGTAGCGAGCAGAAACACCTAAGTTGTATTGGTGGGCATTTTTTGTTTCATTTGCAAATATGATATTAGCATATAGGTCTCCTTCTTGTCCTAAATAGTTATTTAATCCGAAGAATTGTTCGTTTCTAAAATATGTTCCTGTTATTTGAGTTCCTATACTGGCAGAATGTCCCAAAGCAACACCTGTCTTAGAGAAGAAATGCAATCTATCAACCATTCCTCCTAATCCATAGATATTGGTATCCCCTTTAAGATCTTTTTTAAATCCTACCTGTCCTCCTAATCTTTCTTCGTGGAGATAATTAATAAGGTTTTGACTTTCTACTTTTGTGCCTTCATATTGCCAACGATTGGCTATGTTTATTGTGTTTTGCTTTGGATAATCCATAAATCCATCGTGGTTTTCCCCATTTAAAGAACCCAAATGGTCTATTTCCGATCCGAAATATGAAGCATGAACTAATAGTCCTGTGTATAGTTTATCGTTAATCTTTATATTTGCCTTAGCATTTAACTCTCCCTTTAATTCGGAGTTAAGATATAGGTTTAGGAAAAATGGATCGTTGTCCTTAGGTCTTTCATATTCCACATTGATTTGTCCTGTTATTGTTTCATATCCGTGCAATACATTAGCAACTCCTTTACTTATTGATATGCTTTGCATCCATGACCCGGGAACATAACCTAATCCAAAAGGGGCTGAAAGACCCCGAAGAAAGGGCATATTTTCTAATAGTAGCTGTGAATAAACCCCGGTTAGCCCTAAAAGTTGTATTTGTTTAGAGCCTGAAACTGCATCAGAATATCCAACATCTACGCTTGCTGTTGTCTCAAAACTCTCGCCCAAATTGCAGCAAGCAAGATGCTTTAAGCCCTCACTTGATATTATTTCTTTATGTTCTGTGGAAATTTTTGAAAGATATGAAGCCTGTTTTCTTTCAGTTATTGTAACTTTATTAAGGATTTTGGGGTTTTGAGATATGAATATTTTTAAATCACTCGTTGGGTTATCAACTTGGATTGTATCTCCAATGTAACCAATATAGCTTATTACTAAACGGGAATATTTTTTTTTGTATTTTAATGAAAAGAATCCTTCATCATTTGTGCTTGTTCCTTCATCGGAATTAAGCCAAATCATATTTACATAAGGGAGTTTTTCGTTTGTCTTCTTGTCATAGACAACGCCCTCTACCTTATTTTGCCCAAAAGAAAACAATCCAATAAGTAGGAATAAAGATAATAGAATATGTTTTAATTTCATATTTGACTCTTTTATTTAATAATTTGTAACTATTCTCTTAGACGAGACAAGTGATGAAAGATTACATACAAGGCTCAACTTTATTCTTTTTATGGATTATATAGTTTCTTTGGTTGTTTTTTTTGATTTATTGTTTCCTTTTTTGCTTTGTTTCTTGGCTGAACATTTTCTATTAAGTGCCATCTTCCTTTTTCAAACTTAAATCCATTAACCTCTCCCGAAGGCATAAGGAATTGGGAATTGCCTTCTAAGTTATCAAACATAGATTCCAAAACTTCATAAACTATCATATAGTCTTTTAGTATTGTAGGTTCTTTTACTCTATTGCGTCTTTGCGGTCTTGATTTCTTAAATAGGGAAGAAAAAAAGGAAGGCTTTTTTCTTAGGGAATAATCTTCATAATATTGGTTATCCCAACGAAGAAAACAATCTGTCGTTGCATTATATTCAAAGATATATCTTCGTCTTTCTTTATCTTTATAGAAGTAATTTGCACCAAATTCTATGTTATTGTTATTTCTTTGGCGGAAATTAATTGGTTCAATTATCTTTCTTTTTGTGTATATGTTGTTTTGATCATAACCCAATAGGGTATAATAGGTCTTATCTTCATACTTTGTTGTTATCAATTCATAATAGACGCAGCCAAACCAATTTTCGGGAGTAAGTTTTGTGTATTCTGCATTGAGGATTTCATCGCTATTGTCATGTAATTTGTAGTAATCGTACTTGTTTTTGTTTTCATTCTTCACTTGAATAAAGCCATAGTTCTCCACATCTTGATTTTGAGATATTACATTCCAAGTAAATATTCTGAATTTATTATCCTCCGACTTTATATTGCTTATACGTGTTAGTTCGTTAAAGGGATAGTTAAAGGATTTATCCTCTGAAAGCACCTCATCAAAGAGTTGTATTAGCTGTTCGTTGGCACTGAATCTTTCATTATCTGTTTTAGCATCCTTCATCAATATCATAAACTCTTTCATCATTCTTTCTTTTTCTTGAAAATACTCCTTGTTTTGAGCATTTATTAAAGAAAGAAAACTAAAAAAAAGACTTAAAAATATTGAAAAACTTTTTACCATAAAAAAAAATAATAACAATGCTTATTATACTTTACTTTATGAATATTGTTACCTTTTATTAAAAAATAATTACATATTTTTGCCAAAAAGGAAAGTTTATATAATGATATGGAACAAGAAAAAATAATTGATGCTTTTTGTTTTTTGCAAAAGGAATTAAGTAATTGTGAAAATAATTCTAAAATTCAAAAAGCTATTGAAAAGACAAGAGAAAACAATCCCTTATTAAGCTATAAGGAAATTGTTTTTCAGATAAAGAATCTCTCTCTTTGGTTGGAAAAAGATAGTCTTATTTGTTTTGCAAATAAGTATTGCTTTAATCAAAACCCTAAAACAATTGCCATTATTTGTGCAGGCAATATTCCCTGTGTTGGTTTTCATGATATATTATGCACTCTTTTAAGTGGCAATAAGGCATTGTGTCGTCTTTCTTCTTCGGATAAGTTTCTTCTTCCTGTTTTTGCGGATATATTAATTGAAAAAGAGCCTCTTTTAAGCAAGAGGATAAAATTTACTGATAATATAATTAAGGGTTTTGATGCAGTTATTGCAACGGGAAGTAATAATACTAATAGGTATTTTGACTATTACTTTTCTTCTTATCCAAATATAATTCGTCATTCTCGCACAAGCGTAGCTGTTTTGGATAATTCCCAAAAAGATATTGAGGAATTGTTCTACGATATTTTTTCTTTTAAGGGCTTAGGTTGCAGAAATGTTTCTAAGATTTTTATTCCTGAGGGGTTTGATTTTAGTTTTTTGACAGATAAATTTTCAAAACATAGCCACTTACTTTTGGATAATGATAAGTATATGGATAATTACAACTATCAAAAAGCAATAATGATAATGAATAATCTTCCTTTTATTGACTTAAATTCGGGATTAATGGTTGAAAGTAAAGAATTGTTCTCTCCTATTTCAGTAGTATATTATGAGTATTATAAGAATATAAATGATGTAAGGGAGTATTTGGAAATGGAAAAGGAAAATATACAGGTAGTAGTTAGCAATATTGAAGGACTTAATTGCTATGATTTAGGGCAGGGACAAAGACCCAATATTTATGATTTTGCAGATAATAGGGATACAATGCAATTTCTATGCAGTTTAGAATAAATTCTCTCTTACTATTGTAAGAGTGTATTTTTTACAATAAAAAGTCTATCTTTGCAAAACGGATTAATTGTTTTTATGAAACTTTCTATCGTTATAGTAAATTATAATGTTGCATATTTTTTAGAGAATTGTTTAAACTCTGTAATAAGAGCATGCAATGGTATTTCCTACGAAATATTTGTTGTGGATAACGCTTCGGTGGATAATTCCATAAATATGCTAAAAGAAAAGTTCCCTACCATTAATCTTATTGCTAATAGAGAAAACGTAGGCTTTGCAAAGGCAAACAATCAAGCTATTTTACTTTCCCAAGGTGAATATATACTACTTCTAAATCCTGATACCTTAGTTGAGGAAGATACATTTACTAAATGTATATCCTTTATGGAAAAAACTCCTGATGCAGGAGCATTGGGCGTAAAGATGATTGACGGAAGTGGGAAGTATTTAAAGGAAAGTAAAAGGGGGTTCCCCTCTCCTATGGTTTCTTTCTATAAACTTAGTGGATTAATAAAATTGTTTCCTCATTCAAAAAAATATGCTCAATACTATCTTGGACATCTTTCAGAGGATGAAATAAACCAAGTAGATGTTCTTGCAGGGGCATATATGTTTATAAGGAAAGAGGTTCTTGATAAGATAGGGCTATTGGATGAAGACTTTTTTATGTATGGGGAAGATATTGATCTTTCTTATAGGATAACACAAAGTGGATATAAGAATTACTATTTCCCAAAGGCGAGAATAATCCATTATAAGGGTGAAAGCACAAAGAAAACCTCCCTAAACTATGTCTATACCTTCTATAATGCTATGGCAATATTTGCATCTAAGCATTTAAGTCAAAAACAAACTAAGATTTTCTCTCTATTTATTAAGATTGCTATTTGGTTAAAGGCGTCTTTTTCTTTTCTAAGTAGGATATTTCGCAATTTGCTTACTCCAATTATTGATTTTATATTTGTGTATATTGCATATTACCTCCTTATTTTATGGTGGGGAGAAAACATTTGGGGCGATCCAAACTACTATCCCCCGCAATACACCCTATTAGTTGTTCCTTTATATATATTAATTTGGCTATTTTCCATATATATTATGGGAGGATACTCAAAGGAAACAAAGATAAATAAGATAGTTTCTGGTGTTTTCTTTGGCATGGTTACGATTTTGGTTTTCTATTCCCTGCTTCCAGAGCAATTGAGATACTCTCGTGCTTTGGTACTTTTAGGAGCTGTTGTTGCATTATTTGTTATTATTGTTCTTCGTCTTATATCCAATTTCCTAAAAACAGGGTCTTGGTCAATAAAAGATAGGGATAAGAAACGCTATATCATAATTGGTGATGACAAAGAAGCTGTAAGGGTTGCCACGCTTTTAAGATCAACAGAAGAGAATCCTCAATTTATAGGCTTGGTTGCTGAAAAGGAAAGAGAGATAACAGAGAATAATTTCATTGGGAATATAACCCAGATTGAGGATATAATAAATATTTATAAGATAAATGAGGTTATATTTTGTGCTAAATCCCTTTCACAAGAGCAAATCATAAGTATGATGTCTTTTTTGGGGAATAAGAATCTTCATTTGGTTATTGCACCACAAGAATCCAATTTCATAATAAGTAGCAATCGCATATCCACTCCTGTTGATCTTTATGTTATATCAGTAAATTCAATAACAAGTCAAGATAATAGAAGAAAAAAACGATTACTTGATGTTTCCTTATCTATATTTACTTTGATATTTTCACCTATTATTATTTTTATGATTAAGGAAAAGAAGAACCTATTTAAGAATATATTCCTTGTACTTTTAGCAAAGAGGTCTTGGGTTGGATATGTTAGAATGGAGAATGGAAATATTGAAGATCCGCTTGAAAAAATTAAACCTTCAATCCTCTCAAATAAGGATGTACTTTTTGATAAACAACTAAGTGATGATACAATAAATCGTTTAAATCTTCTTTATGCAAGAAACTATAATTGGCAAAACGATATTGATATTTTCTTTAAAGCATTCAAATTTATAGGAAGATAATGTCGGCAACCGACCGTTACTTTGTCCTAACGGAAGTCTGGTTCTATAATTACATATCCTTAATCCGACAGGTAAATAAATGCCGCTTGGCAGAAAGGAAGTCAATAATTAACAATCAATTCTACAAATTAAAAACTTAAAATATTATTTTTTCAAAAGATTTTAACATTTTTTCCATCAAAAACCCCCAAATTTTAACATTTATGACCTCAAAAAAACACAAAATTTGACGAATTTTTAACATTTATTCAATTTTTGTCGGCAACCGACCTTTATTTTTCCTAACGGAATTTCAGTTTTTCAAATTATTAATTATCAATATAATCAAAACAAAATTTAATATAATTTTTCAGATTTTTAATTTTTCAAACCAAAACCTTATTTTTCCAGAAAAAAACGAAGAAATATTTAAATAAAACGCTGTTTTATTTTGCTAAAACGAAGAAATAATTTACTAAAACGAAGATTTATTTAAAGATAATAAACTAATAATAAG